>NZ_RZRQ01000100.1:0-19124 GCF_003997785.1 Mesorhizobium sp. M7D.F.Ca.US.004.01.2.1
CAGGAGAACGGACGATGCCGCCGCCGAAACCGGTTTCAGCAAGGCGGATGCCAGCAGGCCGAGGCCAAAATATCGCAAATTGCTGATGGCGCCCTGACCGAAGAAGTTTCCGGACGCGAAAGCACCGAAACAGCGCCTGGCGGCCATGAGCGCGAAGACGAGGCAGGCAAGCGGCACGAACGAGATCGCGAACCCGATCAGTCTTCGACCGAGGCCAAGCTCGCTCAGCCATTCCTGTGGGATCTGCGCATCGGCCGCGATCGAACCGGCGGAGACGCTGAGCCAGTAGAACAGCAGACCAACGGTCAACAGCATGGCGAGGACGACAAAACATCCCGCCAGCACCAGGCTGAAAAGGCGGATGCGTTTCAATCTGGCCTGGCGGTCAGGATCGGCGGCGGCAGCCGTGATGACAGGTTCAATCATTGGCAACATCGCTCCATCGAAAGAAATTATCGTTTTACAATAATTAATTTATGCACAATGATGATTCTTGTCAATTCCACCTCACAGGAGAAACCTATGCCTTCGTTCAAACGCAGGATTGCCGTGGCCGCCATCGTTGTTGTGGCGGCGTTCATGACGCCTTTTGCTGCCATCGCCCTTCCATCGACCGCGACAGGTCGGATATCGGTAGGGCAGGTGATGGAGATGCTCGACAAGGCCGGTACGAGCCCGATCGCCAGGCAAACGCTTGTCGCCTATGTCGCCGGGGTTGGCGAAGCCGCCGGCGTGATCGTCGACACGATCGGCAAGGGCGGCCTCGTCTCCTGCAAGAGTTCTTTCAGCCTGGATACGGGCGCGGTGCGCGCCGCCCTTGAAGCGGGCGCGCCCCGTCAGGGCGACTGGTCCCAGACACCGGCCACGCCATTGATCATTGCCGACATGGTCAGGCGTGCCGGTTGCAGGACCAAGACTTGATTCAAGCGATCCGCTGGATCCCAGTCGCGCGACAATCCGGTCGCGCGACCATTCCCGGCCTGCGACCCCCGCGAGCTGTCAGCGAGTGCGGTTCCGGTATCAGAATTCAGTCGAAGAAAGCCTCGACCACATTGCGCTTGCCGAGCATGAAGGCGTCGGCGACGTGCTGGAGTGGAGCCAGATCGACATCGGAAACGCCGGCGCGGACGATTTCGGCAAAGCGCCGGTAGAGCATCGGGTACTCGGCCTCCGGCTCGTCGTGAACCACCTTGCCGTCGATGGCGAGCTTGGTGCCGCCGCCCGACAGCACCATTGCGCCCTTGTCGGTGTCGCCCAGGATGTCCCAGCTTTGCGGGCCTGTCTGCAGCCAGTCGAGGTCCATCGTCACCGGCAAGCCATTCGAGGTGCGGAAGGCGACGCGCGCGGCAACCGGGGAGGCGCGGTTTTCGGGAAAATCCAGGACCGCCGAAGTGATGAACATCGGCGGTAGGATATGGGTGGCAATCGACAGCGCGTTGATGCCGGGATCGAAGACGCCAAAACCACCGGGGGCCCAGATCCACTCCTGGTTCGGATGCCAGCGGCGCACGTCTTCCTTCCAGTTGATGGCGGCCGACCTGATCTTGGTCGAGTTCAGGAAGGCACGCGCGGCCTCGACCGCCGGCGCATAGCGCGAGTGCCAGCTGGCGAACAGCGAGACGCTGTTCTGCGCGGCCAATGCCTTGAGGTCTTCGACCTCGCTGACAGTGGCGCCTGGCGGCTTTTCCAGGAAGACATGCTTCTTCGCCATCAGCGCCGTCCGCGCCGCATCGTAGCGGAACTGCGGCGGCATGCAGAGCGATACGGCCTCGAGGTCGGGCACAGCGTCGAGCATGGCTTCGATATCAGGGAAGTTCGGGATGTTTTCCACCTTGCCATGCCGGCTGGCCGCCGCGATCAGGCGATAGTTCTGGTCTTTCGCCAGGGCCGGCAGGTGCTGGTCGCGGACGATCTTGCCGACGCCGACGATGCCAATCTTGATGGGCTGGGACACGGCCGCTCCGTCTGTTGAGTGATGAAGAGCGCTTCTTATCAGAACACTTGCCTCGAGCAAGCCGGAGCCGGCAAGCTGACGCCGAAAGGTCAGCCCCAGCTTTCCTCGAACTGCAGCGCCAGCCTTTCGCCGACCAGAAAGGCCTCGATTGCTGCTTCGAAAGGTGAGGGGTCGAGGCCGTTCGCGCCCAGCCAGTCGTCGGAATAGTAGGTGTTGGCATAGCGGTCGCCTGAATCGCAGATCAGCGTCACCAGCGAGCCGGCTTTGCCTTCCTCAACCATGCGCGCCGCCAGAAAGCACATGGCGACGAAGTTGGTGCCGGTCGACCCGCCGACACGGCGGCCGAGTTGGCGCGACAGCACCCGCATCGCCGCCAGCGACACCGCGTCCGGCACCCGCAGCATGTGATCGATGACGCCGGGCACGAAGGATGGTTCGACGCGCGGCCGGCCGATGCCCTCGATGCGCGACGGCTGCTCGCAGCGACAGTCACGGTCATGCGTGGCAAAGCTGTCGAAGAAGGCCGAACGCTCGACGTCGGCGACCGAAAGCCGCGTTGCATGCCGCTTGTAGCGCAGATAGCGGCCGATCGTGGCGGTGGTACCGCCGGTGCCGGCGCTCATGACGATCCAGGTCGGGATCGGATGCTGCTCCTCGCGCATCTGCCCGAAGATGGAATCGGCGATATTGTTGTTGCCGCGCCAGTCGGTGGCGCGCTCGGCATGGGTGAACTGGTCCATGAAATGACCGTCGAGCCGCGCCGCGAGCTCAGCCGACTCGGCATAGATGCGCCGGCCGTCGTCGATGAAATGGCACTTGCCGCCATAGTGCTCGATCGCGGTGATCTTTTCGCGCGAGGTCGATCGCGGCATCACGGCGTAGAACGGCACGCCGATCATGCGGGCGAAATAGGCTTCCGACACCGCCGTCGAGCCCGACGAGGCTTCGATCACCGGCGAGCCTTCACGGATGAGGCCGTTGCACAGCGCATGGAGAAACAGCGAACGCGCCAGCCGATGCTTTAGACTGCCGGTGGGATGGGTGGATTCGTCCTTGAGATAGAAGTCGATGCCAGCCAGCGCCGGCAGATCGAGCTTCCACAGATGCGTATCGGCCGAGCGGTGCTGGTCGGCTTCGATCGCGGCGACCGCCCGGTCGGCCCAGTCCCGGGATGCAGGTCCAACAGCTTTTGATCCTGCCATGATCGGCGCCCTGGTTTCAGATCGGCACGTCGAAGGTGACGATCGACACTTCACCTTCGAGCGCGCCCTGGAAGGCGGAGATATGCGGCTCTTCGTCGGGTATGCCGTCCATGTCGCCGATCTGGTCGAGTTCGGCCTCGGCGTAACCTTCCGCGGCAAGCGATTCGAGTGCCCGGCGCACTGCCGAATCGTCGTCGGGCGCGACCAGCATCACATGCACGCCTTCCGGTTTGCCGCCCTTTTTCTTCCACACCCGACCGGTGATGATGGTGACCGGGCGCTCTTCATTGTCGTTCACGGGTCGATTCCTCTTGGCAATGTGTGGGCGGGCGAGGGGATTTTGACTGCTCATGCGGCCTTTTCGCATGAAGAGGGGCCGCGCAACAGCGCAAACCTGGTCACTTTCTTCCTCGCTCTTGCAAAATTGCGAAAGAAAATTACATGCGTTTTTCACATGGCTGCCAAGCCCTGGCCGGCGCGCAATATTTGCTGCTCCGGGCTTGACGGTTCGTGGGCTTGCTAGTAGAAGCCGGCCAGTCAGAACCGATGTGAGGCTCTCCCTTCCGAAGCGACACGCTTTGGAGTTTGCCTCAAACAGGGTTCGTTTTACGAGCGAAAAGACATTTCCGGCGTGCACGAAGCGGCTTCCGCTTCCTCTGCCATTTGTTCGGGCAAGACCGCGAGGCGCGGTTTGTGGCCCGAATTTGCGTATGGAAATGACGCTTTGAGCGGCCCTGACCGGGCGAGACACGGAATTGAGAGACAAGAGGGTTTAATGCCTACCGTCAACCAGCTGATCCGCAAGCCGCGCATTGCGCCGGTGAAGCGCAACAAGGTCCCGGCCATGCAGCAGAACCCGCAGAAGCGGGGCGTCTGCACGCGCGTCTATACAACGACGCCGAAGAAGCCGAACTCGGCGCTGCGCAAGGTGGCCAAGATCCGCCTGACCAATGGTTTTGAAGTGATCGGGTACATCCCCGGCGAAGGCCACAACCTTCAGGAACACTCCGTAGTGATGATCCGCGGCGGCCGCGTCAAGGATCTTCCGGGCGTTCGCTACCACATCATCCGCGGCGTGCTCGACACGCAGGGTGTGAAGAACCGCAAGCAGCGCCGTTCGAAGTACGGCGCCAAGCGTCCGAAGTAAGATTTTCCGGCCTTGGCGCTCCTTGAGTGCGTCGGGCTATGAGATTGAGAGACAAAAGCCATGTCGCGTCGTCACAGTGCAGAAAAGCGTGAGATCAATCCGGACCCGAAGTTCGGCGATCTGATCGTCACCAAGTTCATGAACGCCGTCATGTATGACGGTAAGAAGTCGGTCGCCGAGACCATCGTCTACGGTGCGCTCGACCAGGTTCAGTCGAAGACCAAGCAGGAGCCGGTCACCGTCTTCCATCAGGCGCTCGACAATGTTGCGCCGCATGTGGAAGTGCGTTCGCGTCGTGTCGGCGGCGCCACCTACCAGGTTCCGGTCGACGTGCGCCCCGAGCGCCGCCAGGCATTGGCCATTCGCTGGCTGATCGCGGCTGCCCGCAACCGCAACGAGACCACGATGGTCGACCGCCTCTCCGGCGAGCTGATGGACGCGGCCAACAACCGCGGCACCGCTGTCAAGAAGCGTGAAGACACCCACAAGATGGCTGAAGCCAACCGCGCTTTCGCGCACTACCGCTGGTAAAGCGCGAACGAGACTGAGAGGCAGCTACGATGGCCCGCGAATACAAAATCGAAGACTACCGCAATTTCGGTATCATGGCGCATATTGACGCCGGCAAGACGACGACCACCGAGCGCGTCCTCTATTACACGGGCAAGTCGCACAAGATCGGCGAAGTCCACGACGGCGCTGCCACCATGGATTGGATGGAGCAGGAGCAGGAGCGCGGCATCACCATCACGTCCGCCGCGACCACGACCTTCTGGAAGGGTCGCAGCGGCAAGATGTACCGCTTCAATATCATCGACACCCCCGGCCACGTCGACTTCACCATTGAAGTCGAGCGTTCGCTGCGCGTTCTCGACGGCGCCATCGCGCTGCTCGATGCCAATGCCGGTGTCGAGCCGCAGACGGAGACCGTCTGGCGTCAGGCCGACAAGTATCGCGTTCCGCGCATGATCTTCTGCAACAAGATGGACAAGATCGGCGCTGACTTCTACCGCTCGGTCGAGATGATCGGTTCGCGCCTCGGTGCACATGCCGTCGTCATGCAGCTGCCGATCGGCGCCGAGACCGAGTTCAAGGGCGTCGTCGACCTCGTCGAGATGAACGCGCTGGTCTGGCGCGACGAGACGCTGGGCGCTGCCTGGGACATCGTCGAGATCCCGGACGACCTCAAGGCTCGTGCCGAAGAATACCGCGAGAAGATGATCGAGGCCGCCGTCGAAATGGACGAGACGGCGCTTGAGAATTACCTCGAAGGCAAGATGCCGTCGAATGACGAGATCCGCGCGCTGATCCGCAAGGGCACCATTGCGGTCAAGTTCTACCCGATGTTCTGCGGCTCGGCCTTCAAGAACAAGGGCGTGCAGCCGCTGCTCGACGCCGTCGTCGAATATCTGCCGTCGCCGGCCGATGTTCCCGCCATCAAGGGCGTCGATGCCAAGACCGACGCCGAGATCGAGCGTCATGCCGACGACAACGAGCCGCTGTCGATGCTCGCCTTCAAGATCATGAACGACCCGTTCGTCGGTTCGCTGACCTTTGCCCGCATCTATTCGGGCAAGCTCACCAAGGGCATCTCGGTCGACAACACCGTGAAGGGCAAGAAAGAGCGCATCGGCCGCATGCTGCAGATGCATGCGAACTCGCGCGCCGACGTCGAAGAGGCTTTTGCCGGCGACATCGTTGCTCTTGCCGGTCTCAAGGACACGACCACGGGCGACACGCTCAGTGATCCGCTGCATCCGGTCATCCTCGAGCGCATGGAGTTCCCCGATCCGGTCATCCAGATCGCCATCGAGCCGAAGACCAAGAACGACCAGGAAAAGATGGGCCTCGCCCTTCACCGCTTGGCCGCCGAGGATCCGTCCTTCCGCGTCAAGACCGATGAGGAAAGCGGCCAGACCATCATTTCCGGCATGGGCGAACTTCACCTCGACATCATCGTCGACCGCATGCGTCGCGAGTTCAAGGTCGAGGCCAATGTCGGCGCGCCGCAGGTGGCTTATCGCGAGACGATCACCCGCAGGCACGAGCAGGATTACACGCACAAGAAGCAGACCGGCGGTACCGGTCAGTTCGCTCGCGTCAAGATCGTCTTCGAGCCGAACCCGGACAGCAGCGAGTTCGAGTTCGATACCAAGATCGTCGGCGGCGCCGTGCCGAAGGAATACATCCCGGGTGTCGAAAAGGGCATCAACAGCGTCATGACCTCGGGTCCGTTCGCGGGCTTCCCGATGATCGGCGTCAAGGCGACGCTGATCGATGGCGCCTACCACGATGTTGACTCCAGCGTTCTGGCCTTCGAAATCGCCGGCCGCGCCTGCTTCCGTGAAGCCGCACCCAAGCTTGGCGTGCAGCTGCTCGAGCCGATCATGAAGGTCGAAGTCGTGACGCCGGAAGACTATGTCGGCAGTGTCATCGGCGATCTGAACGGTCGTCGTGGCCAGATCCAGGGTCAGGAAGCGCGTGGCGTTGCAGTGGTCATCAACGCGATGGTGCCGCTCGCCAACATGTTCAAGTATGTCGACAATTTGCGCTCGATGAGCCAGGGCCGTGCGGCCTACACGATGCAGTTCGATCACTACGAGCCGGTCCCTACTGCGGTGGCCCAGGAAGTCCAGAAGAAATACGCGTAAGGGTTCTTTAGCCACCGGGTCGCGTCCTTTGCGCGGCGCCGGATCTGAAGAGCGAATAACAATTTCCCCCAAGCGGGTAGAATAGACGGAGAACGATTATGGCCAAAGGTAAATTCGAGCGTAACAAGCCTCACGTGAACATCGGCACGATTGGCCACGTCGACCATGGCAAGACGTCGCTGACGGCGGCGATCACCAAGTATTTTGGCGAATACAAGCGCTACGACCAGATCGACGCTGCCCCTGAAGAAAAGGCGCGCGGCATCACGATCTCGACGGCGCACGTCGAATACGAGACGGCCAACCGCCACTACGCTCACGTCGACTGCCCCGGCCACGCCGACTATGTGAAGAACATGATCACCGGTGCCGCGCAGATGGACGGCGCGATCCTGGTCGTGTCGGCCGCCGACGGCCCGATGCCGCAGACCCGCGAGCACATCCTGCTGGCCCGTCAGGTCGGCGTGCCGTCGATCGTGGTGTTCCTGAACAAGGTCGACCAGGTCGACGACGCGGAGCTGCTCGAACTGGTCGAGCTCGAGGTTCGCGAGCTTCTGACCAAGAACGAGTTCCCCGGCGACGACATTCCGATCGTCAAGGGTTCGGCTCTGGCTGCTCTGGAAGACTCGGACAAGAAGATCGGCGAGGATGCGATCCGCGAGCTGATGGCTGCGGTCGATGCCTACATCCCGACGCCGGTTCGTCCGCTCGACAAGCCGTTCCTGATGCCGATCGAAGACGTGTTCTCGATCTCGGGCCGCGGCACGGTGGTGACCGGCCGCGTTGAGCGTGGCATTGTCAAGGTTGGCGAGGAACTCGAGATCATCGGCATCCGTCCGACGACCAAGACGACCTGCACGGGCGTCGAGATGTTCCGCAAGCTGCTCGATCAGGGCCAGGCTGGCGACAACATCGGCGCGCTGCTGCGCGGCGTTGATCGTGAAGGTGTCGAGCGCGGCCAGGTTCTGGCCAAGCCCGGCACGGTGAAGCCTCACAAGAAGTTCGTGGCCGAAGCCTACATCCTGACCAAGGATGAAGGTGGCCGTCACACGCCGTTCTTCACCAACTACCGTCCGCAGTTCTACTTCCGCACGACCGACGTGACCGGCATCGTGTCGCTGCCGGAAGGCACCGAGATGGTGATGCCGGGCGACAACATCACGGTCGATGTCGAGCTGATCGTGCCGATCGCCATGGAAGAGAAGCTGCGCTTCGCTATCCGTGAAGGCGGCCGCACCGTCGGTGCCGGCATCGTCGTCACCATCAAGGAATAACCGACGCCGGCCTGTGCCAGTCAGGTTCGAAACGGAAAGGGCGGTCCTTGAGGCCGCCCTTTTCTTTTGCCCAGGGATCGGTGCCCCGTGATGTCGCCCAGACCCTGTTGCAAGCCTTTGGACCTCGTCTAGTATAGGTTGCATCAAGGGCTTTTTTCCAGATGGTTCCAGGGCGCCTTTTCCATCGTCGGGCATTGTGGTCGCTGCGGCTGATCTGCCTGCTGGCGTTGCTTGTCACGGGACGTGCTTTTGCGGCGGATACGGCCCCGGATCTCGGTCCAACGATGCAGTTTGGCATTGTCCGCAGCAATGCACCGGGGTGCGAGCCGATCTGCCCGGAGTGGATCTCGGCAGAAGGCTCGATAGAAGCCGGAACGCCGGCTCTGTTCAAACGCATGCTGAAGACGCTTGGCGGGCGAAAACTGCCTGTTGTCGTCAACTCTCCCGGCGGCAATGTCGAGGCGGCACTGACGCTTGGCCGGCTGATCCGCAAGAACAAGCTCGATATTGCCATTGGCAAGACGGTGTTCTCCGGTTGCCAGCCCGACGCGAAGGGTTGCCAGGATCGTGACAAGAATGGCGCCCGCTACCTAGGCGATGTCATTGACTACGGCGCCATGTGCAATTCCGCCTGTCCGTTGATGTTTGCCGGCGGTGTCCGGCGTGTAGCAGGCGAATGGGCCTATCTCGGCGTCCATCAGATCACCACGACCTACATCCGCACGAAACTGCAATACCGGACCACCTACCGCATCGTGGGCGGCAAGAAAAAGGTCCTCAACACAAAGATCGTCAGCCGCAAGAACGCCGGCAGCTACAAGACCTATGAGATGAGCAAGTCGGTGGAGAAAAAGCTGGCGGCCTATCTCGACCAGATGGGCATCGAACAAAGCGTGCTCGAAACGATGAAGGGCACCCCGGCCAGCGAAATCCAGCAGATCGGCCTCGACGACATGCTGGCGATGAAGTTGGTCACCAGTGTCGACTCGGTAGACCTGTTGACCGCCGCCAGTCTGTGCAGGCCGGATCTGTTGGCCGCGAATTGCCTCGAAATACCGGGGAACAAGCCAGCCGGCCCGACGGCCGCAGCCAGGCCCACCCCCCTACCGGAGCCCGACGGGGCGCAGCACGACGAAGACATGCGCTTTGTCGTGGTTCGCGGCAGCAACCCGCTCTGCAATCCCGACTGCCCGGAATGGATTTCGGCGCAAGGCGCGATCACACCTCGGACACCGCAGAAGCTGCGCCAATTGCTCGCCACGCTCGGCAACCGGCAACTGCCGGTCGTGATCAGCTCAACGGGAGGCGACCTGTTCAGCGCCCTGGCGGCGGGACGGCTTATCCATGAAAAGAAGCTCGACGTCGCCGTTGGCCGCACCGATTTCGTCGGCTGTGACCCGGGCGAGTGGAGTTGCCTTGCCAACGAGGGTGCCTATGCCGGGCTGAGCACCGATGCGGGCGTGGAGTGCGATTCGGCCTGCGCGCTCATGCTTGCCGGTGGCGTCAGGCGGCTTGTCGGTCCACGGGCGCGGCTTAGCCTGTATCCGATGGGGCAAAAGCAGATGGTCAAGGCCTATCTCGAGGAGATGGCGATCGATCCCGCTCTGTTCACAGCGATCGAGCGGCGCTCGGTCGAGCGCCAACTGGAACCCGACATGATGCTGAAGGTCGGGCTGACGACGAGCCCGCAATCGGTCGACGCGCTGACCGGCGCCACCATCTGCGAGGCGGTGCCGAAACCCGAGAATTGCCGGATCCGGCCTTCCGCCAATGCCGAGGCTGACTCGCCCGCCAAATTGTAGAGCGCGGCGACGTCGGAAACTGGCCATCGAGGCAGGTTGAGGCACTCCCGATTTTTCCGCTATCGTTGCTGCTGGCGGCGCCGGGGCTGGCGGAGGATCGAGAATGAGCCAGGATATCCCGACACTCTACGAATGGGCCGGCGGCAGCGAGGCCTTGAACCGGCTGACCCAGACTTTCTATGACAAGGTGGCGCAGGACCCGATCGTCGGGCCGGTGTTCAAGACCATGTCGCCGGATCATCCCGCCCATGTCGCGGCCTTCATCGGCGAGGTTTTCGGCGGGCCAAAAACCTATAGCGAGCAATTTGGCGGCCATCGCGAGATGGTCATGCACCATCTGGGCAAGCATCTGACGGAGGAGCAGCGCCGCCGCTGGATCAACCTCCTGGCCGATGCCGCCGACGCGGTCGGCCTGCCCGACGATCCGGAATTCCGTTCGGCCTTCATGGGCTATGTCGAATGGGGATCGCGGCTGGCCAAGATGAATTCCAATCTCGGCGAGACCTGCGATCCTGAGACGGAACCGATGCCGGCCTGGGGCTGGGGCGTGCCGGGCGGCCCCTATCGAGTGCCGGACGCCAAATAGCTCCGGCCGTCCCATCGGGAGGTGCGCGAAGAGGGTAGGCGATATCTCTATGAATCGCGTGTCAGCGACTTCGGGCGGGAACTTGAGATCGACCGCGACGGGCTGGTTGTCAGCTATCCCGATTTCTGGCGCAGGATTTAAGGCGCGTTTGCTTGCAAACCGCTCTTTACAGAGCGTGCGGAAGCTTTTAGGAAGCGCCTGCTGCGCCGACATGCGCACGATACGGGCATAGCTCAGTTGGTAGAGCGGCGGTCTCCAAAACCGCAGGTCGTAGGTTCGAGCCCTGCTGCCCGTGCCATTTCTCGAAATGGCACTCAACGCAATGTTTCGCCATTTCTCGAAATGGCGTTTCAAAACGATATTTCTATGGTCTGCCCTTTGAAAATCGGCGACCCGCTTGCCATATTAGCTCTCTTGGGGCATAAGGGCGCCATAGCCGGGACGGAACGACTGGATGGTTCCGAGGCGGCGTTTGGTCATAAAGCGGACACTTGCCACTTGCGTGGATCAAGAATCGGTTTTATGTAGACGAAACAGACACGCGACGCGTGGAGCTGGGAAGCCGGCTTTACGCGTCTGATTTGCATGGGCGAAATGATTGCGCTGATTCGGCGCGAGACTGGGCTCAGGCGGCACGTCCCGGCCAGCGGGATCATCCAGGAGACCCGGCCAACGGGTCTTGAAGACAGAGCGGCATATGGCTTCGAAAACCACAAATCCTTTCGTCTTTCTCCAGCAGGTCCGCGCGGAGACCGCCAAGGTGACTTGGCCGTCGCGGCGCGAAACGATGATCTCGACGGTGATGGTTCTGGCCTTCGCAGTGATCGCGATGATCTTTTTCTTCACCGCTGATCAGCTCATGGGCCTCGCGGTCGAACAGATTCTGGGCATCGGACGCTAAGTCCGGCGATTACGGAGAAGTCTTGAAATGACCGCGCGCTGGTACATCGTCCACGCCTATTCGAACTTTGAAAAGAAGGTCGCCGAGGATATCGAGAACAAGGCCAAGCAGAAGGGCCTGTCCGCCGATATCCACCAGATCGTGGTTCCGACCGAGAAGGTCGTCGAAGTTCGTCGCGGCCGCAAGGTCGATGCCGAGCGCAAGTTCTTCCCGGGCTATGTGCTCCTGAAGGCCAACCTGACCGACGCGGTGTTCTCGCTGGTCAAGAACACGCCGAAGGTCACCGGCTTCCTGGGTGACTCCAAGCCGGTGCCGATCACCGAGGCGGAAGCGCAGCGCATCCTGAACCAGGTGCAGGAAGGCGTCGAGCGGCCAAAGCCCTCGGTCACGTTCGAGATCGGCGAAGCGATCCGCGTTTCGGATGGTCCCTTCGCGTCGTTCAACGGTTTCGTCCAGGAAGTGGACGAGGAGCGGGCGCGGCTCAAGGTGGAAGTTTCGATCTTCGGGCGCGCCGTGCCTGTCGATCTGGAATTCGGACAGGTCGAAAAGGGCTGATCCGAAATCCCGCCGCCAAGCGCGGCAGGGAAGGGCGACGCGGAGATCGCGCGGCTCTCGAGAACGGTGGGAGACGAATGCGGCTTTAGCCGGCCGCATGGATCGCACCACCAGACTGCAACCGCCGGCAAGTCCGGCATAGACGAAGGCAGGAAAAGAGATGGCTAAGAAAATTGCAGGCCAGCTCAAGCTCCAGGTGAAAGCGGGATCGGCTACGCCGTCTCCCCCGATCGGCCCGGCGCTTGGTCAGCGTGGCATCAACATCATGGAATTCTGCAAGGCGTTCAACGCGCAGACCCAGGAAATGGAAAAGGGATCGCCGGTTCCGGTCGTCATCACCTACTATCAGGACAAGTCCTTCACCTTCGTCATGAAGACGGCGCCGGTGAGCTACTTCCTGAAGAAGGCGGCGAACCTGACGGCTGGCTCCAAGGAGCCGGGCAAGGTCAAGGCCGGTACGGTTTCGCGTGAAAAGGTCCGCGAGATCGCCACCGCGAAAATGAAGGATCTGAACGCAAACGACGTCGAAGCGGCCATGCGCATGGTCGAGGGCTCCGCCCGCTCGATGGGTCTGGAAGTGGTGGGCTAAGATCATGGCAAAGATTGCAAAGCGTGTATCGAAGACCCGCGAAGGCATCGATCCCAACAAGGCTTATGCCCTGGGTGATGCGCTGAAGCTGCTCAAGGACCGTTCCTCGGTCAAGTTCGACGAGACCATCGAAGTCGCCATGAACCTCGGCGTCGACCCGCGCCATGCCGACCAGATGGTCCGCGGCGTGGTCAACCTGCCGAACGGCACCGGCCGCTCGGTGCGCGTCGCTGTGTTCGCACGCGGCGACAAGGCTGACGAAGCGCGCGCCGCCGGCGCCGACATCGTTGGTGCCGAGGATCTGGTCGACATCGTCCAGAAGGGCACGATCGATTTCGATCGCTGCATCGCCACGCCGGACATGATGCCGCTCGTCGGCCGTCTGGGTAAGGTGCTCGGCCCGCGCGGCATGATGCCGAACCCGAAGGTCGGCACCGTCACCACCGACGTTGCCGCCGCCGTCAAGGCATCCAAGGGCGGCGCCGTTGAGTTCCGCGTCGAGAAAGCCGGCATCGTTCATGCTGGCGTCGGCAAGGTCTCGTTCGACGTCAAGGCCCTGGAAGAGAACATCCGCGCCTTCGCCGACGCCGTGACCAAGGCAAAGCCGGCTGGCGCCAAGGGCAACTACGTCAAGAAGGTGTCGGTCACCTCGACGATGGGCCCGGGCCTCAAGCTCGACGTCGCGACGCTCACAGCGTCCTGATACGAACATTTGGATCGGCCGCTAAAGGGCTGATCCGCAAGTGAATTCCGGGCCTCCGACTTGTCGGCGGCCCGGTACCGGAAGCCGAGAGGTTTCCGGACATCCTGTCCGAGATTGCAGGCGGCCCAGAAGCCTTAATTCGATTTGGGCCTGCATGAGACGGGTGAAGACCGGACAACGGAGCGACTGCTCCAATGAAAGGTTCGAACCGTGTTTGCCTTTTGTCTGCGCATCGCCGGCTTGACTGTCGATGTGGCGAAAGGGGGCAGGATCCTCGAGCGTCGTTCGGGAGGTCCGTTACTGGATGGCCCGGCCGACAAAGGCAACCCGACGCCTGTCCCCGTTAATGGGGCAGGGGTCAACTGGAGATAGGCAGTGGACAGAGCGGAAAAACGCGAACTCGTCACGGGCCTGAACGGTGCGTTCTCGAACGCAGGTTCAGTGGTCGTGGCCCACTACGCCGGTATCACCGTCGCGCAAATGAACGACCTTCGGTCGAAAATGCGCGCCGGCGACCATTGGCGCATTCCGTTCAACGTCGAGCGTTTCCGCGGCCTCAAGGCTGTCGGCGACCTGGTCGATGCCGATACGGGCGAAGTCGTCGTCGAGGCTGGCAAGAAGATCACCGCACGCCAGGCAAGGGCGCTTGGCGAAAAGGGTCTGAAGGCGATCAAGGCGACCGACGAGGATCTGCTCGGCAACTATCTTGCCGAGGACATCGTCAACTACGGCACCGGCGAGATCTTCCTCGAGGCCGGCGACGAGATCGACGAGAAGACGCTGAAGGTTCTGCTCGGTACCGGCGAAGACGAGATCAAGGTTCTCGACATCGACCACGTCAATGTCGGCGCCTATATCCGCAACACGCTCAACGTCGACAAGAACGAGAGCCGCCAGGACGCGCTGTTCGACATCTATCGTGTCATGCGCCCCGGCGAGCCGCCGACGCTTGAAACCGCCGAAGCCATGTTCAACTCGCTGTTCTTCGACTCAGAGCGCTACGATCTGTCGGCCGTTGGCCGCGTCAAGATGAACATGCGTCTCGAGCTCAAGGCCGAGGACACCGTGCGCGTGCTGCGCAAGGACGACATCCTGGCCGTGGTCAGGACGCTGGTCGAATTGCGCGACGGCAAGGGCGAAATCGACGACATCGACAATCTCGGCAACCGTCGCGTGCGTTCGGTCGGCGAGCTGATGGAAAACCAGTACCGCGTCGGCCTGCTGCGTATGGAGCGCGCGATCAAGGAGCGTATGTCCTCGATCGAGATCGACACGGTCATGCCGCAGGACCTGATCAACGCCAAGCCGGCGGCTGCCGCCGTGCGCGAGTTCTTCGGTTCCTCGCAGCTGTCGCAGTTCATGGATCAGACCAACCCGCTGTCGGAGATCACCCACAAGCGTCGCCTCTCGGCGCTTGGACCGGGCGGTCTGACCCGCGAGCGCGCCGGTTTCGAGGTGCGCGACGTGCACCCGACGCATTACGGCCGTATCTGCCCGATCGAAACGCCGGAAGGCCCGAATATCGGTCTGATCAACTCGCTGGCCACTTTCGCGCGCGTCAACAAGTACGGCTTCATCGAGAGCCCGTACCGCAAGATCGTCGACGGCAAGCTGACCAATGACGTCGTCTATCTCTCGGCGATGGAAGAGGCCAAGCACCATGTCGCGCAGGCCAACGCCGAGCTCGACAAGAACGGTGGTTTCGTCGACGAATTCGTCATTTGCCGCAGCGCCGGCGAAGTGATGATGGCGCCGCGCGAAAACGTCGATCTGATGGACGTTTCGCCCAAGCAGATGGTGTCGGTGGCCGCGGCCCTGATCCCGTTCCTGGAAAACGACGACGCCAACCGCGCTCTGATGGGCTCGAACATGCAGCGTCAGGCCGTGCCGCTGGTGCGCGCCGAGGCGCCGTTCGTCGGCACCGGCATGGAGCCGATCGTCGCTCGTGACTCGGGCGCCGCCATCGGCGCCCGCCGCGGCGGCATCGTCGACCAGGTGGACGCGACGCGTATCGTTATCCGCGCCACCGAAGATCTCGATCCGGGCAAGTCCGGCGTCGATATCTACCGGCTGATGAAGTTCCAGCGTTCGAACCAGAACACCTGCATCAACCAGCGTCCACTGGTTCGTATGGGCGACCGGGTCAACAAGGGCGACATCATCGCCGACGGTCCGTCGACCGAGCTCGGTGATCTGGCGCTCGGCCGCAACGTGCTGGTCGCGTTCATGCCGTGGAACGGCTACAACTACGAGGACTCGATCCTCCTGTCCGAACGCATCGTCGCTGATGACGTCTTCACCTCGATCCATATCGAGGAGTTCGAGGTCATGGCGCGCGATACCAAGCTCGGGCCGGAAGAAATCACGCGCGATATCCCGAACGTCTCGGAAGAAGCGCTGAAGAACCTCGACGAAGCCGGCATCGTCTATATCGGTGCGGAAGTTCAGCCGGGCGACATCCTGGTCGGCAAGATCACGCCGAAGGGCGAAAGCCCGATGACGCCGGAAGAAAAGCTTCTGCGCGCCATCTTCGGCGAAAAGGCATCGGACGTGCGCGACACCTCGATGCGCATGCCTCCGGGCACTTTCGGTACCGTCGTCGAGGTGCGCGTCTTCAATCGCCACGGTGTGGAGAAGGACGAGCGCGCCATGGCGATCGAGCGCGAGGAGATCGAACGCCTCGCCAAGGACCGCGACGACGAGCAGGCCATTCTGGACCGCAACGTCTACGCGCGTCTTTCCGACGTGCTCGTAGGCAAGGAAGCGATCGCTGGACCGAAGGGCTTCAAGAAGGGCTCGACGCTGTCCAAGGATACGCTCGACGAGTATCCGCGTTCGCAGTGGTGGCAGTTTGCCGTGGAGAACGAAAAGCTCCAGAGCGAACTCGAAGCCCTGCGTGGCCAGTACGACGACTCCAAGAAGGCGCTCGAACAGCGTTTCATGGACAAGGTCGAGAAGGTCCAGCGCGGCGACGAAATGCCTCCGGGCGTCATGAAGATGGTCAAGGTCTTCGTGGCCGTGAAGCGCAAGATGCAGCCCGGCGACAAGATGGCCGGCCGTCACGGCAACAAGGGTGTCGTGTCGCGGATCGTTCCGGTCGAGGACATGCCTTTCCTCGAGGACGGCACGCATGCCGATATTGTGCTCAACCCGCTGGGTGTGCCGAGCCGCATGAATGTCGGCCAGATCCTGGAAACGCATCTGGGCTGGGCATGCGCGGGCATGGGCAAGAAGATCGGCGAGCTGATCGACGCGTATAAGGTGGCGGGCGACATCAAGCCGCTGCGCAAGACGCTCGAAAGCTTCATCCCGGCCAACGACCGCAACGAGCCGGTTCGCGAGTATGACGACGAGAGCATTGTTCGCCTCAGCGAGCAGATGCGCCGCGGCGTCTCGATCGCGACCCCGGTGTTCGACGGCGCGCACGAGGCTGACATCAACATCATGCTGGAGCAGGCGGGCCTGCACACCAGCGGTCAGTCGCAGCTCTATGACGGACGCACGGGCGAGCCGTTCGATCGCAAGGTGACGATGGGCTACATCTACATGCTCAAGCTTCACCATCTCGTGGACGACAAGATCCACGCGCGTTCGATCGGTCCGTACTCGCTCGTCACCCAGCAGCCGCTGGGCGGCAAGGCGCAGTTCGGTGGCCAGCGCTTCGGCGAGATGGAAGTCTGGGCGCTCGAAGCATACGGCGCCGCCTACACGCTACAGGAAATGCTGACGGTGAAGTCGGACGACGTAGCCGGCCGCACCAAGGTCTACGAGGCGATCGTCAGAGGCGACGACACTTTCGAGGCCGGCATTCCCGAGAGCTTCAACGTTCTCGTCAAGGAAATGCGGTCTCTCGGCCTCAATGTCGAGCTGGAGAACACCAAGCTCGACGACAACCCGATCCGGCTGCCAGACGCAGCTGAGTAGGGCGCGGCCGAGTAAACAAGACGCTCGGTCGCGGAAATCGCGACCGAGCGCACCAAATTCTTCGGCCGGTGGCCGACACAAGACGGCGGGCGTTTGGCCCGCGCTAGATGCAAGGGGTTTTCGAGGACCCCGAAAAGGAGAACGGCATGAACCAAGAGGTCATGAATCTCTTCAATCCGCAGGCGCCTGCGCAGGTGTTCGATTCCATCCGGATATCGCTTGCCAGCCCTGAGAAGATTCTGTCCTGGTCTTTCGGCGAGATCAAGAAGCCGGAGACCATCAACTACCGCACCTTCAAGCCGGAGCGTGACGGTCTGTTCTGCGCGCGCATTTTTGGCCCGATCAAGGACTATGAGTGCCTGTGCGGCAAGTACAAGCGCATGAAGTACAAGGGCGTTATCTGCGAGAAGTGCGGCGTCGAAGTCACGCTGTCGCGCGTTCGCCGCGAGCGCATGGGCCATATCGAGCTGGCGGCACCCGTCGCCCATATCTGGTTCCTGAAGTCGCTGCCGTCGCGCATCGGCACGCTGCTCGACATGACCCTGAAGGACATCGAGCGCGTCCTCTACTTCGAGAACTACATCGTCACCGAACCCGGCCTCACCGCGCTGAAGGAGCACCAGCTGCTCAGCGAGGAAGAGTACATGATCGCCGTCGACGAGTATGGCGAGGACTCGTTCACCGCCATGATCGGCGCCGAGGCCATTCATGACCTCCTAGCCGGCATGGACCTGGAGAAGATCGCCGGCGACCTGCGTTCGGAACTGGCTTCGACCACCTCCGAGCTGAAGCAGAAGAAGTATCTGAAGCGGCTCAAGGTCGTCGAGAACTTCATGGAATCCGGCAATCGTCCGGAATGGATGATCATGAAGGTGGTCCCGGTGATCCCGCCGGACCTGCGTCCGCTGGTTCCTCTGGATGGTGGACGCTTCGCCACGTCGGATCTGAACGACCTCTATCGTCGCGTCATCAACCGCAACAACCGTCTGAAGCGGCTGATCGAGTTGCGCGCTCCTGGCATCATCGTGCGCAATGAAAAGCGCATGCTGCAGGAAGCCGTCGATGCGCTGTTCGACAACGGCCGTCGCGGCCGCGTCATCACCGGCGCCAACAAGCGCCCGCTGAAGTCGCTGTCCGACATGCTCAAGGGCAAGCAGGGCCGGTTCCGTCAGAACCTGCTCGGCAAGCGCGTCGACTATTCCGGCCGCTCGGTCATCGTGACCGGTCCGGAGCTCAAGCTGCACCAGTGCGGCCTGCCCAAGAAGATGGCGCTCGAACTGTTCAAGCCCTTCATCTACGCCCGTCTCGACGCCAAGGGTTACTCCTCGACCGTCAAACAGGCGAAGAAGCTGGTCGAGAAGGAGCGTCCGGAAGTCTGGGATATCCTCGACGAGGTCATCCGTGAGCATCCGGTGCTGCTGAACCGTGCGCCGACGCTGCACCGTCTCGGCATCCAGGCGTTCGAGCCGATCCTGATCGAAGGCAAGGCGATCCAGCTGCACCCGCTGGTCTGCACGGCCTTCAACGCCGACTTCGACGGCGACCAGATGGCTGTTCACGTGCCGCTGTCGCTGGAAGCGCAGCTTGAAGCCCGCGTGCTGATGATGTCGACCAACAACATCCTGCACCCGGCTTCCGGCGCGCCGATCATCGTGCCGTCGCAGGACATGGTTCTTGGTCTCTATTATCTCTCGATCGTCAACCAGAACGAGCCGGGCGAAGGCATGGTGTTTGCCGACATGGGCGAACTCCAGCACGCGCTCGAGACCAAGGCGGTGACGCTGCACTCGAAGATCAAGGGTCGTTTCCGTACGGTCGACGCCGAAGGCAAGGTCG
>NZ_RZRQ01000101.1:0-18934 GCF_003997785.1 Mesorhizobium sp. M7D.F.Ca.US.004.01.2.1
CCCGTGCATTGCTCGGATCATGCAATTGCCGACGAATGGGATCGAGGCTCCAGCCGTTGAAGCGAAGCACCTTCGACCGGTCCCGCTCGTCGGGAGCATAGGCCGTGCGGCGCAGCAGCGCCCGTATCCTGGCCGTCAGCTCGCGCGCGCTGAATGGTTTCGTCACATAATCGTCCGCGCCGATTTCCAGTCCGAAGATACGGTCGATTTCTTCGCCAAGCGCAGTCAGCATCAGGATCGGAATGTTCGTTCCCGCACGAAGACGGCGGCAGATGTTGAGACCGTTCTCACCCGGCAGCATGACATCGAGCACGATGAGATCGAATTTCTGGTTGCGAAGCGCGGCATTCATCTGGACGCCGCTCTCGGCAATTTCCACGATCATGCCGTTATCGGTGAGCGTCTCACCCAGCATGCGCGCGATCTCGATATCGTCTTCGACAATGAGGATACGCGCATCCTGCCTTGCCGATTTGAACTTGGCGTTCAAATCGCTCCGGCTCGCATTTGCCGCAGCCTGCATAGTTACCTGTGTGGGCATTAAAACCTGTATCCGACAAGAAGCATCCCGGAAGGCTGGATCTTGTCGACGACAATAGGGCTGTCGGCGGCGTCACCCACAAGAATGCCGACCCCCGCCTGGCCACGCACCATCCAGTTCTCGTTGAGCATATATGTGGCGGAGAGGGAAAAATCGGCGCGCTTCAACCCGGCGCCGGCATCATAGCGCGCCAGCCCCGAGCGAGCCGACTGTTCCGGCGTGACGCCAAAATAGGCCTGCATGTGATTTTCGTCGGCGAAGACAACGGATGCGCTGGCGCCGATCATCAACGATTGCGACAGAGGCTGGGTCACCTCGATCCCGACCGTGCCCAACAGGCCATCGCTGCCGCCGATGGTCTTGTCCAGTTGTGCGAAGATTTCAGCCGGGCCGAACTTCACCGCGGCCTTCGCGCCGACTGTCGCGCCCATGTCGACATCGCCCAAGCCGCGCAGGTGATCGGAGTCGTCTTCCTTGCGACCCATCTCATAGCCAAGCCGCGCGCTCAATGCGAACGGCCCTTGGTCATAGACGGCGATGTTGGCGCCTGTCGGATCGATCGTCACCGTGTCGCGGAATGTGGCCGTGACGAAAGGCACCGGCATGATCTTGAACTCGTCGCTGCCCTCGTATTTGGGGACGATGATGGCGCCACCGCCAAGCACGACATGCCAGTCGGCCAGTTTTTGTTCGATGCGCCCGAAACGGGAAGGCTCGGGCGGCGGGGTGAAATCGTCGGTATCGACGGCAATGGCGTCGGCCGCCAGCACGACCCCCGAATGCGTTGAAAACAGGATTGCCATCACTGCCAGAGAGGCTCGGCAGGCGAACATTCCAGAATCGATCTTGGCGAACATGCGTGCTCCAGAACAGCGAGGCGGTGAGCCCCTGATGCTCTGACTATTTCAGGTGAAAGTGGCTGCATGCGTGAAGTGATGTTAAGTTTTGTTGCGCAATCTTGGTCTCATCTTGGCGCTTGTGTTAGAGAAGCCGGAAGTTGATAGCACAAGCCGGCATGAAGCCCGCGCGGGTCGTCTCACGTTCGCAGAACAGAACGGTTTTCAATCCAGCCCAGAACGGTTTTAATGTCCGCATCGGAGGAGTGTGGGCGGCATATGGGTAACACCAGCGACGACGACGAGCGGAGTTTCTTCTCCGAAGTGCCGATGCGGCCAACGGTGAAAGCCAAGGCGGCAGATGAAAGGCCGCATTATCTCGGCCACCGCGACCGCTTGCGCGAGCGCTTTGCCTCGGCAGGTCCGGACGCCCTGCCCGATTATGAACTGCTGGAGCTTCTGCTCTTTCGCCTGATCCCTCGCGCCGACACCAAGCCGGTGGCCAAGGCGCTGCTGGCGCGCTTCGGCACGCTGGCCGAAGTGCTTGGCGCGCCTCTTGGCCTGCTGCAGGAGGTCAAGGGCATCGGCCCGGCGGTGGCACTCGACCTGAAAATTGTCGCCGCGACGGCGCAGCGCATGGCACGCGGCGAGGTCCACGGCCGCGAGATCCTCTCGTCCTGGCAGCAGCTTCTCGACTATTGCCGTTCAGCCATGGCCTTCGAGGCGCGCGAGCAGTTTCGCATCCTGTTCCTCGACAAGAAGAACGCGCTGATTGCCGACGAGGTGCAGCAGACAGGCACTGTCGACCACACGCCCGTCTATCCGCGGGAAGTGATCAAGCGCGCGCTCGAACTCTCGGCGACCGCCATTATCCTGGTCCACAATCACCCGTCAGGCGACCCGACGCCGTCGCGCGCCGACATCGAGATGACGAAGGAGATCATCGAGACCGGCAAGCGCCTAGGCATTTCCGTGCACGATCACATCATCATCGGGCGGAAGGGACACGCCAGCATGAAGGGCCTGCTGCTGATCTAGGGCCGGCCCTTCTCGGAAGGGTCGCGGCGGCAAAAGCCGGCATTTTTCCCGTCAAGATAGTCGGCTCTGGAATTTCGACCGCAAAAAGAGCATGATGAACTTGGCATTCGACGGGACAGCTTCGCGCGCCCCTTTGGAATGCCGGGAGGAACGGGACATGGCCGTAGCGCTTGTACTCGTTTTGATCGTCGTGGGCTCAGTGTTGTTTCATCTCCTGAGCCCATGGTGGTGGACGCCGATTGCCTCGAACTGGGCCTATATCGACAACACCATCATTATCACCTTCTGGATCACCGGCTTCGTCTTCGCCGCCGTCGTCCTGTTCATGGCCTATTGCGTCTTCCGCTTCCGTCACCGGGAAGGAAACCGGGCGGCCTACGAACCGGAGAACAAGCGGCTCGAATCGTGGCTGACGATCATCACCGCGGTCGGGGTCACGGCGTTGCTGGTTCCCGGCCTGTTCGTCTGGAGCCGGTTTGTCCACGTCCCGAGCGACGCAACCGATGTCGAAGTCGTCGGCCAGCAGTGGCAGTGGAGTTTCCGTCTGCCCGGCAAGGACGGCAAGCTTGGCACGTCCGACACCCGCGACGTCACCGCTGACAACCCGCTGGGCGTGATTGCCAGCGATCCCAATGGTCAGGACGATGTCGTGGTCGAAGCGGCTGATCTGCATCTGCCGGTCGGCAAACCGGTCAAGATGCTGCTCCGCTCGATCGATGTGCTGCATGATTTCTATGTGCCGGAATTCCGCGCCAAGATGGACATGATCCCGGGCTCGGTCACCTATTTCTGGTTCACCCCGACCAGGACCGGAACCTTTCAGGTCCTGTGCGCCGAACTTTGCGGCCAAGGGCATCCTTTGATGCATGGTGTGGTCATGGTCGACACGCAGCAAGACTACGTGGCCTGGCTTGGCCAGCAGCAGACTTTCGCCCAGTTGTCGGCACCCCAGCAAACAGGCTCGGCAGACCAGGCGCCGGGCAAGACGACGGCGTCAGGTTTGAAAATTGCAGCAAGGCTCGAAACGGTCGGGTCTCGCTGAAAAGGACACGGAGGTGTTCCTATGGTCGACATCACGCCTGCAGATGGCATCCCGCCGGCCGAAGTCGCGGAAGTGGAACTCTACCATCCGCACAGTTGGTGGACGAAATACGTCTTCTCGCAGGACGCCAAGGTCATCGCCATCCAGTATTCGGCGACTGCAACGGGAATCGGCCTGGTCGCCCTGGTGCTATCCTGGCTGATGCGGTTGCAACTTGGCTTCCCCGGTACGTTCGACTTCATCACCCCGGAAGCCTACTACCAGTTCATCACCATGCACGGCATGATCATGGTGATCTACCTGCTCACCGCGCTCTTCCTGGGCGGCTTCGGCAACTATCTGATTCCATTGATGGTCGGCGCGCGCGACATGGTCTTTCCCTATGTCAACATGCTGAGCTACTGGATCTACCTGCTCGCCGTGCTGGTTCTGGTGTCGAGCTTCTTTGCGCCCGGCGGACCAACGGGGGCTGGCTGGACGCTCTACCCGCCGCAAGCCATCATGAGCGGCACACCAGGCGGCCAGGACTGGGGCATCATCCTGATGCTCTCCTCGCTGATCCTGTTCATCATCGGTTTCACGATGGGCGGCCTGAACTATGTGGTGACGGTGCTGCAGGGCCGCACGCGTGGCATGACAATGATGCGCCTGCCGCTGACCGTCTGGGGCATCTTCACCGCAACCGTCATGGCGCTGCTCGCCTTTCCGGCGCTGTTCGTCGCCAGCGTGATGATGCTGCTTGACCGCGTCCTCGGCACCAGCTTCTTCATGCCGGCGATCTCCGAGATGGGCGAGCAACTGCCGCACAATGGCGGCAGCCCGATCCTGTTCCAGCACCTGTTCTGGTTCTTCGGCCATCCCGAGGTCTACATCGTGGCGCTGCCGGCTTTCGGCATCGTATCCGACCTGATCAGCACCCATGCACGCAAAAACATCTTCGGCTACCGGATGATGGTCTGGGCCATTGTCGGCATTGGCGCGCTGAGCTTCGTGGTCTGGGCGCACCACATGTATGTGAGCGGCATGCACCCCTATTTTGGCTTCTTCTTCGCCACCACGACGCTGATCATCGCCATTCCGACCGCCATCAAGGTCTACAACTGGGTGCTGACCCTGTGGCGCGGCGACATCCATCTCACCATACCTATGCTCTTTGCCCTGGCCTTCATCGTCACCTTTGTCAATGGCGGGCTGACCGGCCTGTTCCTCGGCAATGTCGTCGTCGATGTTCCGCTGTCCGACACGATGTTCGTCGTCGCCCATTTCCATATGGTCATGGGCGTCGCCCCTATCCTCGTGGTTTTTGGCGCGATCTACCACTGGTACCCGAAGGCTACTGGCCGGATGCTCAACGAGACGTTGGGGCGGTTCCATTTCTGGGTCACCTTCCTCGGCGCCTACCTGATCTTCTTCCCCATGCACTACCTCGGCCTGATGGGTGTGCCGCGGCGCTATGCTGAACTGACCGACATGACTGTTATGACGGAGTCGGCCCACCATCTGAATTCGTTCATCAGCATCATGGCCTTCATCGTCGGCTTTGCCCAAATGGTGTTTCTGTTCAATCTGATCTGGAGCATCCGCCATGGCCGCGAGGCCGGCGGCAATCCGTGGCGGGCCACGACCCTCGAATGGCAGACGCCGCAAACACCGCCGGCCCACGGCAATTTCGGCAAGGACCTGCCGATCGTCTATCGCTGGGCCTATGACTACAGCGTACCGGGTGCCAAGGAGGACTTCATCCCGCAGAACATGCCGGGCTCCTTCGGCCCCTCAAGGGAGCCGGCATGAGCGTCATCCTGGTCTTCCTGCTCGTCATCGCCGGCTTTGCCGGATGGTGGCTTTCACACCAGAGGCTGATGACCAAACCATGGCTCGAACAAGGCCTGGCCAGCGATTTTGTCGGCTTCGACCGGTCGGCGCTGCCCACCGCCAAGATCGGCCTCGGTGTCTTCCTCGCCGTCGTCGGCTGCCTGTTCGCGCTCTTCACCAGCGCTTATTTCATGCGGATGGCGGTGTCGGACTGGCAGCCGCTGCCGCTGCCGGGGCTGCTCTGGCTGAACACTGGCGTGCTGGTCTTGAGCAGCGTCGCGCTGCAATGCGCCGTCGTCGCCGCGCGCAAGCGGCAGATCGACATGGTCAGGCTCGGCCTTGCCACGGCCGGGCTCACGGCGCTCGCCTTCCTGATCGGACAGCTCATCGCATGGCGGCAGCTGACCGAAGATGGCTATCTGCTGAGCTCCAACCCAGCCAACAGCTTTTTCTACCTGATCACCGGCATGCATGGCCTGCACATACTGGGCGGGCTAGTAGGCCTCGGCAGAACGACCGCCGGCGCCTGGAATGGAGCGCGGCCGGAGCGGCTTCGTCTCAGCGTCGAACTGTGCGCCATGTACTGGCATTTCCTGCTCTTCGTCTGGCTCGCGATCTTCGCGCTGCTGGCCGGTTGGGCCGCGACGTTCATCGATATTTGCCGACAGTTGCTGACCTAAGGGGACCAAGCGGATGGCAGAGACACTGACGCATATCAGCCAGACGGAGCCACGGCCCGCGGGCTGGCAAGGCATTGCAGCCGACTGGTCCTCGGATCAGCGGGCGTTCAAGAACGTGTCCTGGGGCAAGGCCATGATGTGGATCTTCCTGCTCAGCGACACCTTCATCTTCGGCTGCTTCCTGTTATCCTACATGACCGCGCGCATTTCGACCCGCGTGCCGTGGCCCAATCCGAGCGAGGTCTTTGCGCTTCGTATCGGCGGCTCGGATATCCCACTGATCCTTATTGCCATCATGACCTTCGTGCTGATCTCAAGCAGTGGAACGATGGCCATGGCGGTCAATTTCGGCTATCGCCGCGACCGCCGCAAGACGGCAATCCTCATGCTTCTGACCGCGGCACTCGGCGCGACCTTTGTCGGCATGCAGGCCTTCGAATGGACCAAGCTGATCACTGAAGGGGTGCGCCCCTGGGGCAATCCCTGGGGCGCCGCACAATTCGGTTCGTCTTTCTTCATGATCACCGGTTTCCACGGCACCCATGTGACGATCGGGGTGATCTTCCTGATCATCGTGGCGCGAAAGGTATGGCGCGGAGATTTCGACACCGGGCGGCGCGGCTTCTTCACCAGCCGCACGGGTCGCTACGAGAATGTCGAGATCATGGGGCTGTACTGGCACTTCGTCGATCTGGTCTGGGTGTTCATCTTCGCATTCTTCTATCTTTGGTGAGAGGCAGACATGGCTGAAGCAACCGCAAACGGCCTCGGACAACACGCACTTCACGCTGGTCATGCACATGAAGCGCCGGCGGCCGCCGCCCGTGCCGACGTGCATCAGGAACATCCGATCAAGCTCTATCTGGTGGTCTGGGCATGGCTGTTCATCCTCAGCACATGCTCCTACCTGGTCGATTATTTCGGCCTTCACGGCTATCTCAGATGGTCGCTGATCCTGATCTTCATGATCCTCAAGGCAGGGCTGATCGTCGCCGTCTTCATGCACATGGCCTGGGAACGGCTGGCGCTGGCCTATGCGATCATCCTGCCGCCGATACTGGTGCTGGTGTTCGTGACAATGATGATCTTCGAAGCCGACTACACCCTTTTCACCCGGCTGGCGTTTTTCGGATCCGGGCCCTGACGCCCCATGCGTCGCGAACTCCGGCAAGGGAGGCCAAGATGACGATCGCAAACAGATTGAAGGACTTCATCGACGGCAAGGGAATTTCCTACGACACCGTCGCTCATCATCGCACTTCAACAAGCCGGCAGTCGGCGATAGCCGCGCACGTGCCCGGCAGCATCATGGCGAAGTCCGTGGTCGTTCACCACGAGCTTGGCTATACGCTGGCCGTGGTTCCAAGCACCCACAGGATCGAACTTGGCAGGTTGCAAGACGTCATGAACAAGCGTCTCGGACTTGCCTCCGAAGACGAGGTGGTTTTGCTCTTCGGTGATTGCGACACCGGCGCCATCCCGCCGATCGGCGCAGCCTACGATGTGCCGGTGATTGTCGATGAAAGCCTCGGCGATGCAGCCGACGTCTACTTCGAAGGCGGCGACCATAGAACGCTGGTGCATGTCAGCGGCAAGGATTTCCGCAACCTGACCATGGGCGCATACCAAGCCCGCTTCAGTCACCCGGCCTACTGACGGCTTCGATCAACTTGCATCGGCACCTCGCCAGTGCGGTGAGGCAGAGCTTCCTCAACTCGCCGGTCTGGCGGGCGACTCCACGACCTTGCGGTAAACATGCCAGGTGGCGTGACCGAGGATCGGCAATACGATGGCCAGCCCGGCGAACACCGGCAGCGAGCCGATGATCAGGGCGACGGCGACAATCAGTCCCCAGACAGCCATGGTGATCGGGTTCGCCAGCACCGCACGCACCGAGGTGTGGATGGCTTCGTACGCACCGACGTCGCGGTCGAGCAACAATGGGAAGGCGACGACCGTTGTGCACAACACCACCACAGCGAAGACGAAGCCGATGGCGTGCCCCAGGATAATCAGCGTCCAGCCGCGTCCGGTGGCAAATATTTCATTGATGAAGCCGGATATCGATTCCGGCGGCGCCGGGCCGAACAGATATTGGTAGAACATCTGCGCCGTCAAAAGCCAGGTGATGAAGATTGCAAACAGCATGATCCCGACCGCCGCGATGGCCGGCAGCGCCGGAGATTTCCTGACGTCGAAAGCGTGCCTCCAGGAGGTGTCGAGTCCGGCTTCCCGTCTGCGGCTGATCTCATAGAGGCCTATCGCCGCGAATGGGCCAATCAGCGCAAAACCGGAAACCAGCGGAAACAACAACGGCAAAGCATTGGCGCCAGAAGTCCAGGCGGCGAGCACGACGCCCACGAGCGGATAGATCAGGCAGAGAAAAACGATGTGCGACGGTTTGACCATGAAATCGTCGACGCCCCGCTTGAGCGCGTCGAAAAGGTCGGAAACACCGATTTTTCGAATTTTGGTATGTTCCAGCGTCTCGCTGGCGCCTGCTATCACATGAAAGCTCGCCATGACCGTTCCTCCAGACCTGGTCCGGCAAGGTCGCGGTTTCGCGGTGCTTCCGTTCAGCGTGATGGCCACGCAAAACCGCGACCTGCACCGCAATCAACATACTCTCTTGCCAGAGACTTGTCGCCCTTTGTCGGACAAGCTCCGGCGGCCTGGCTAGCTCTGGTGGTCTTTCTTCGATATTCTCGCACAGCGCCGCGCGCCCTCTTTGGGCGCGTAAAGGACGCTGCACCGCGTTGATTGGCGCATGATCCTGTCCGAAAATCGATCC
Organism: Mesorhizobium sp. M7D.F.Ca.US.004.01.2.1; assembly: GCF_003997785.1. Lineage (NCBI taxonomy): Bacteria > Pseudomonadati > Pseudomonadota > Alphaproteobacteria > Hyphomicrobiales > Phyllobacteriaceae > Mesorhizobium > Mesorhizobium sp. M7D.F.Ca.US.004.01.2.1. The sequence goes on from NZ_RZRQ01000101.1 coordinate 8,741, forward strand.
CGATTTTCAGGATCACACGCCAAGTCAAAGGTGAAGGTCATGGACGGAAGGACGCTTCTCATACTCGGCCTTGGCATCGTCGCCCTGCTGATCCTGGGATTCTGTGCAGTACCATCGTGATGTTCGAGCCAATCCTGATCTGCAACGCCTTCAATGCAGAAATTGCAGACCGGGCATCTCGACCCCGGCGAGCATTCCGACAACTGCGGTCATGCCGTCAACCTCAGGCTGACATAAACGCTCGCATTGCGATGGTATCGGCAAGCAGTATGGCAAAGATCGCGAAAAGATAGAAAATCGAGAAGGCAAACAGCGCCTTTGCAGGCTTCGTCTCCTTGTCCGGAGCGACCAGAACCCTCCAGGCCTGCCAGATGAAACCCGCGCCCAATGCAGCCGAAACAACTCCATAGAACCCGCTCGCGAATCCGAACGCCCAAGGCAGCACGCCGACTGGCGCCAGGAGCAGTGAATAGGCGAATATCTGTTTTCTGGTCGAGGCCTGGCCGGCCACGTTCGGCATCATCGGGATGCCGGCAGCGGCGTAGTCGCCGACCTTGAACAGCGCGAGCGCCCAGAAATGGGGTGGCGTCCACAGAAAGATGATCAGGAACAGGATGAGGCTTTCAATGCCGATGGCGCCGGTTGCAGCCGCCCAGCCGATGACCGGAGGAAGGGCGCCCGCCGCGCCGCCAATAACGATGTTCTGCGGCGTCGAGCGCTTCAGCCACATCGTATAGATGACGACGTAGAAGAAGATGGTGAAGGCCAGCAGCGATGCGGCAAGCCAGCCCACCAGCACGCCGAGCATCATGACCGAAAGTGCGGAAAGCACCAGGCCGAAGCCGAGAGCTTCACCCGGCGTGACGCGGCCCGACGGAACCGGCCGCTTTGATGTGCGCGACATCAGCGCGTCGATGTCCGCGTCGTACCACATGTTCAGAGCTCCAGCCGCTCCTGCTCCGATCGCAATCGCACCGATTGCAATCACGGCGATGACCGGATTCATCGCGCCAGGCGCCGCCATCAGGCCAACGAAAGCGGTGAATACGGCAAGCGCCATGACCCGCGGCTTCAAAAGCGCGAAGAAATCACCCGCCGTCGCTTCCGAGAGGCGGATGCCGGTATCCTTGAGGCGGTTTTCCCTAGTCGACATCTCAGACCGATGGGAGCAGGCAACCTAGGCCATGATCCCGAACTGAAGGCTCGAGCGAAAACTGAAACCAGGTCTTTGCTTACGCCGCCCTTCGGTTCGAATAAGATCACAGAAAAACAAGATGTTAGACGGATGGCGTAGGAGCCAGCTCATTTGGAGAACGTTTTCAGATAGGCAATGACGTTGGCCACGTCTGCATCGTTCTTGAGGCCGGGAAACGTCATCTTGGTCCCTTTGACCATGGCCTTGGGATCGTGAAGATAGGTCGTCAGTGTTGGTTCGTCCCATTTGACGCCGGATTTGCCGGCCGCAATCATGGCATCGGAATATTTGAAATCCGGATGCGTACCGGCGGTGCGTCCGATGACGCCGTGCAGCGACGGACCGATCTTGTTCTTGTCCTCGTCTGCGATGTGGCAGACCTTGCATTTGGTGAAGACCTTCTCGCCAGCCGCAGAATCCTGGGCTTGCGATGGATTGGCCACGAAGGTTGCAACAGACACGACGGCGAAAAACGCGACTAAGCGCATGACTTTTCCTCCCTGATCGTCAAATGTGCCTGAGATGATCTGAGCTGCCGCTACCACCAGCAATACGCGCCTTGCACGGCAGAACAGATTATCCGCTTCTACCCCCAAATGGAGTTGCGGCACCTATATACCACCGAATCTGGCCGGTAGGTAGAAGAGGTCGACCGTACAAAGGTTTAGGTGGTCTGCAGCGGCTCAAGGAACATCCGTGTTGCAGCTGCCGGCAACCTGGTTGACCGCTTCGCCGAACCCGGCGAGGTCGAAATCGGCCTCGCCGCGTCCCGACAGCAGCCCGAACCGCCACGAAAGCTGGAGTCGGTTCGCGGCAACAAGGCGCTTGATGCCGTCGGCGCCGTCCCGCACCAGCATCCTGCCGCGCGGCCCGACCGACCAGCTTTCATCGAACTTGCTGCCCTGGTCGACCGTGACCGACATGGTGATCTTGCGGCTGGCCGAAACGGTGTCGTTCAGTTGCAGCCATTCGGTCCAATGCGGCTCACCGTTTGCCCGGCAGGCAATCGTCAGGATCGGGCTGTAGCTCAAGGCGCCGCCGCCGGTGATCAGCTTGTTTGTGGCATAGAGCGACGCCGTGACGAGGCCATCCTCGCCCGTGTCGAACCGCCAGTTGTCAAGCACCGTTTCGGCCCGGGCAATGCCGCAGACCGAGACAAGCACTAACGCGATTGCCGCAGCGTGTCCCATTTCGACGAACAGCCTCAACACGCCCTCCAACAGCCAACCGGCTTTCAATAGGAGCGCAGATAATGATCAAAGCTTGGTCGCCACAGGCCATCGCTCGCGAAGCGTGCCGGCTGTTGCAGTTTGGCAACGAAAAAGGCCGCCTCGGAGGGCGGCCTTTCCTGTTTCAGCTGAACGCTTGTGTTATTCGGCGTCCTTGGCGGCCTTCTTCTTCGGCGCGGCCTTCTTCTTGGGCTCTTCCGCGTCGTCGCCAGACTTGGCGTCGCTCGCCTTGTCGTCGGCCTTCTTGGCGGCGGCTTTCTTCGCCGGCTTCGCCTTGACGGCGGTCTCGTCCTCGTCGTCGTCGGCCATCAGCTCTTCCTTGCTGACCTTGACGTCGGTGACCGAAATCTGGCCGAGCAGATGGTCGACCACCTTCTCCTCGAACATCGGCGCCCGCAGCGTGTTCAACGCTTCCGGGTTGTTGCGGTAGAACTCGAAGACTTCCTGCTGCTGGTTACCCGGGTAGCGGCGCACCTGCTCGAACAAGCCGCGCTGCAACTCCTCGTCCGATACGGTGACACCGGCCTTCTCGCCGATTTCAGCCAGCACCAGACCGAGGCGCACGCGGCGCTCGGCAAGCCGCAGATACTCGGCACGCGCCTCTTCTTCCGTCGTCTCTTCGTCGGCGAAGGTGCGTCCGGCTGCTTCCAGGTCACGATTGACCTGCGCCCAGATGTTGTTGAACTCGGCGTCGACGAGCTTCGATGGCGCCTCGAACGAGTAGGCCGCGTCGAGCTGGTCGAGCAGCTGACGCTTGACCTTCTGCCGCGTCATGGCGCCGAACTGGTTCTCGATCTGGCCGCGCACGACGTCGCGCAGGCGCTCCAGCGACTCCAGGCCGAGGTTCTTGGCGGTCTCGTCGTTGATTTCCAACGCGCCGGGCTGGGACACTTCCTTGACGGTGACGTCGAAGGTCGCTTCCTTGCCGGCCAGATGCGCTGCCTGGTAGTTTTCCGGGAAGGTCACGGTGACCTGCTTTTCGTCACCGGCCTTGGCGCCGACAAGCTGATCCTCGAAGCCGGGGATGAACTCCTTCGAGCCCAGCACCAGCGGCTGATCGGTGCCGGCACCGCCATTGAAGGCCTCGCCGTCGATCTTGCCGACATAGTCGATTGAGACGCGGTCGCCATTGGCGGCCTTGCCGGTCTTCGGCTCGTAGCTGCGCGCCGATTCGGCGACGCGCTGGACCTGCTCGTCGATCTCCGTATCCGGCACGTCGAACACCTGGCGCGTCACCTTAATGTCGGAAAAGTCCTTGATCTCGATCGCCGGGATGATCTCGTAGTTGAGGCGGAACTCGAAGTCGGCGCCGCCGGCCAAGATCTTCTCGGCTTCCTTCTCGTCCTCGGTCATGATGACTTCGGGCTGCATGGCAGCCTTTTCGCCACGCCCGGTGATGATCGAACGGGTCGAATCGTTGAGGATTTCGTTGACCACTTCGGCCATGAACGACTTGCCGTAGACCTTGCGCAGGTGCTGCACCGGCACCTTGCCGGGACGGAAGCCGTTGATGCGGACCTTGTTCCTGGCATCCGAGAGCCGCGCCATCAGCTTGGCTTCCATGTCACCAGCCGGCACGGTGATCTTGATCTCGCGCTTGAGACCGGAGTTGAGCGTTTCGGTGACCTGCATCGTAAAACCTTTGTTTTCACCAATGAGACTGCCACGGCCTCTGCCGTTTACAGCCTGCCGGTATATTCTTGCCGGGAATGGCTTTTGGTACGGAACCTGGCGATTTGACCGAAAATACGGCTCAAACTCTCCCAAACTGCGTTCCAAAATGTGAATAAGTTCTTGTTTTTCCTACTTCTTATCACATTCTGTAGAAGCGGATCGTCGCGTCCCGTCACATTTGACACGCCTTTTGTCACAGGCGAGGCTAATTTTCAACAGTCTTCGCATTTGGTGCGAACAACCATCATTTTAGCCCTGACCCAACCTTGTTCCCGACATTGACGGAATGATGGCTACATGGGATTGCCGGTCCATGCGGGTATGGCGGAACTGGTAGACGCACCAGATTTAGGTTGCCCCCAGCCAGCTCGCTACCGGAGCTGCCACGGTGGCTCGGACACCTCGTGGAGGGTGGACGCACAATATCAGGCATCACCTATGGAATCGAATGTGCTACGGTTCCGCAATGTCTTGGCAACACGTTCGCATATCCCACTTCGGTGGCCCCGAGGTCCTGGAACTGGTGAGCGAGCCAACAATCCCAAATCCGGGTGCTGGCGAGGTACGCATCAAGGTTCTGGCAGCCGGAACCGGTTTCACGGATAGCTTCATTCGGCGTGGCCGTTACCCCGACTTCAAAGGACCGCTGCCGTTTACTCCCGGCTACGACCTCGTAGGTGTTGTGGAGAAGGCTGGTCCCGACGTTGTCTTGCCGCGTGAGGGGCAAATCGTTGCCGATCTCTGCGTAGTCGGTGGTTACGCGCAATATGCGATTCGTCCCGCGCGTTTTCTTGTGCCGGTTCCAGCCGGCGTCGATGCGGCAGAGGCCGTTTGCATACCGCTCGCCTACCTTACAGCCTTTCAGATGCTCACGCGCTATCGGCGCTTATCACCCGGCGATACGATTCTCGTTATCGGCGCATCAGGCTCGGTCGGTACGGCGCTACTCGATCTCTCGCGTCATCTTGGCCTCAAGGCAATCGGCACGTGTTCGGCGGCGAACCTCGCCGCGGTTGAGCGATTTGGCGGTAAAGCAGTCGACTATCGGGCTGGCGACTTCGTTGATGTGGTCCGCAAACTCACGACTGGGCGGATTGGCGGCGCCGGTGTCGATGCGGCATTCGATGCCATCGGAGGGGCGCATTTCAACCGGTCATTCGCCTGTCTCGCGCCGGGGGGCACCCTCATCGGCTACGGCTCCCAGACAATGGCGATCGGGCGCGAAAACTTGATCGCGGCGGGGCTAGGTTTGGCACGCCTGAAGCTATGGGGCGCATTGAGCTTCCTGTTCCGTGGCCGAACGGCGCTTTGGTACAGCATCACAGACCGCCGCTTGTCGCATCCTGAAGAGTTTAGGACTGACATGGCTGCCTTGTTCGAGTTGCTCCGCAACGGCGCCATTCATCCGATGGTTGTCGGTCGCGAACCACTAGCCGCGGCGAAAGATATCCACACACGTATCGACGCTGGCGGGTTCGGCGGCAAAATCGTCATGCTGCCCTGGCTGGCGACGCAGGTGGCTACCGACAAGTAACCGCTTCGCACTGCCAAAAGCCCCGCGCCAGCGCCTGTTGCTCCACCCGCCCATCAGGGCAAAGCCAATGCCTGAAACGAACTCAAAGATGGATAGAAACTGGGGGGCGACGTCAGCGCCCCAGTTCGAACAAACTTTGGGCCATGGGTCGAGCAAGACACGCTGACCAGCCCCACACCCTGTGTCCGTTGGCTTTAGTCGCTTGAACTTGTGTCATGGCTTGTGACATAGACGTGGCACAGGTCACCAGATCGGCGGGTATGGCGGAATTGGTAGACGCACCAGATTTAGGTTCTGGCGTGAAAACGTGGGGGTTCGAGTCCCTCTACCCGCACCACCCTTCGCTCTTCGAGCTTCGGGTGGCAGGCCACCTGAAGCTCTTTGCGCGAAGGAGTGTCCTCCGAAGCCTTGGCGAAAGAGGACCGGTCCAGGTTCGAACCCCATCCGCTCACGCGCACCACGGCCGCCGGCCGCGACCGTCCCGGCATCGGCGTCTACGCCTCGAACACCCTCCTCGTGAACCACGCGGCCAGCTGTGCCAGCTCCGGCCCCAGCACGCGATCGTCGCCGACTGGCGGCACAATATTTCTGATCTCATCGACGAAGGCCTGAAGCGCCGGCGGTGGCGCGCGTTCGGTGACGTGCAGCGCCTGGGAAGCGATCATCGCCAGCATCGCCATGGCGGCATCGACGCAGCGGCCGGCGGTCGCTTCCTTGGTCCATGCGAAGAACGCCGTCGTGGCGACATCGTCCTGTCCGGCGCCGGCCGACTCCGTTCCGGGAATGAAGGTGCGCTGCGCCGCCAGCTTGGCTTGCTCGAGATAGCCGGTGATCGCCATCGGCACATAGCCGACATTGCCGTGGCCGTCGCTGTCGGCTGAGTGCCGTCCGGCCATCAAGAGATCCGGCAGCAGCGACACCTTGCCGTTCAGGAGTTTTGAGGCGTGGCGATCGCAGAGCAGGCAGATGTCGGCCCATATCGCCGCCAGATCGTCCAGCGCCGGCGTCGCCATGGCATTGTGATAGCCGCCCGTGCTGATACAGCGCCCGAACGGATGCCCATCATCGGGCGGGATATAGACCGGATTGTCCGATATCGAGGCCAGCGACACGGTGGCCGCTTGCTCCGCCGTCGACAACGCTCGATGCGCCTGGCCGAGGACGCGCGGCACGATGCGGTAGCTGACCGGCGCCTGGTAGTTGCGTCGCCCATCGCCGGCGCCGACCAGAAATTCCCGCAACCCCTGCAGGGCCGCAGCTTCATGCTCATCGCCCCACAGCGCGTCGAGCGCCGCGTCATAATGTTCGAGCGGCGCGCGAAACGCCTCGATCGACAGCGCGAACACTTTTTGCGCCATGCGGATGCGGCGACGCGCCGCCAGCGCGGCATCAGCCACCAGAGCGGCAGCGCAGGGCGAGCCGTTGATCAGCGAGCCGCGTTCCTTTACCTCGAGGTCGAAGCGCGTCGTAAGCTCGGCAAACAGCGGATAGAGCGCAAGGATCTCGCCGGCGCCGCCCTGGCCCGAAGCCGGTACCGTTGGCATCGGCCGACCATCGAGCATTGCGGCAACGGCAAGCGCGATGCGCGGCGTGGTGGCGGCGTTGCCCTCGACGAAGTTCGTCAGGCGGGCAAGCACGATTGCCCGGACCACACGATCCGGCAAGGGATCGCCGAAGGAAGTGGCGGCGGCGAACGCCTTGATGCGCGCATGGCGGTCTCGCTCGTCAGGTTCGAGCTTGCGGCTCGCCAACTCCCCCATGGCGGTGGTGACGCCATAGATGACCGGCGGCGGATCGGTTTCAATGAGCTTGAGGAATGAGGCGCGGCATTCGGCAATGCGCTGCAGGGCCTTCTCGCCGATCGCCACCGTGTCCTTCTCCCAGGCGACGCGGAAAACAGTGTCGAGGTTAATGTCCTCACGCGTCGACAAGGTAACTGGCATGCTTCACACCACGGCAAACAAGGACATTAATAAAGCGGTTCCTCGAACAGCGTCTTGTCGCCGTCCACCAGCGCCTTGATCTGCGCGGTGCCGTCGCCGGCGAGCGCAAGGCGGATGCCGAACGGGCGCACCCGCATGTCGTTCTGGATCGCCATCCCCTCGCCTTCCGGCAGATAGAAGCGCTCGATGCCGTAGTCCGGCGCGATGGTCGCCCCTTCGCTGCGAAGATCCCAGCCCTCTGCGACGTGGCCTGATATATCGGCTTCGTCGGCAGCGGCCGGCATCGGCGCCTTGCCGAACCAGGCGGTCGTCGGCTGCCAATAGCCGTCGGCGCCCTTCTTGAGGCGGACGACAATCGAGGTGTCGTCGCTGGAAAGTTTGTCGGGCGGAATGTTGGCGATCATTTTCGCCGGTATGCGCGAAATCTCGTAGCCCAGGATAATATAGTCGCCGCGCAGGAGGTCGCGCGGATCGACGGGCTCGATCTTCAGCAGCACTTCCTTGCCGTTGCGCAGGATCGCCGCGCGGCCGGCGATGATCCAGCTCAGGAAGCCGATCTGGACAAGTGCCAGCACCAGCGCCGAGACAACAAGTCTTTTTCCGGTCATCATGCCGTGGCTCCCATGGCAACTGGGCCCTTCATGCGTTTTTCCACGCGGATGATGACCAGTGCAAGGATCCCGAGCAGCACCGCGGCGGCAAGGAAGAAGCCGGCCGTATCGAGCATCGATTGCAACGTCACCACATAGATGATGGCGAGTTCGAAGGCGAAGCCGGCATAGGCAAGCCAGCGCAAACCACGGCTCTCCCGTCCTGCCAGCACGATTGCCGCGACGATGCCGGCCAGCGCGACGACCGAAGCGATGGCGAAACCGCTGTTGTAGGTGCTCTCGCCAGCCAGTTCGAACTGGATCATGGCCAAGCCGGTGAGGAAGCCGAGCAGCGCGTGCAAGGGCAAGCGACCGCCGAGCTGCACGATCCTGTCAACCGTATCTGGCGCGAAGACCGAGGCCGCGAACAGCAGCGCCGACGCAACGACCAGCGGGATCGCCACCTGCAGCGTGTCGTGGTTGGTGACCAGCAGCACAAGATAGAACAGCACCGACAGGATGATCAGGTGCCGCGCCGGCTGGCTGCGGGTCCAGAACGAGACGGCAAACAGCACGATCGCCATGACGACGAAGGCATGCGGAAATTCGCTACGGCTGTAATAATCGAAGCCCTTCAGGAACAGCCAGGCATCGGCAATGCCGACCGAAGCCACGGTCAGCGGGTTCGAACGCAGCGCCACAGCCGCGAGTGCCGTGCCGGCACCCCAGGTGACCAGAGCCGACGCCTCGTCGCCGGACAGATGATACATCTGGCCGATCAGCGCGATCGACCCGCCGAAAGCCGCCGCCGCCACGATCCACAACGCCTCGCCGATCGCCGCATGGTCGCGCGTCTTCAACAGCGCGCCGCCGACATAGCCGCCAAGGATGACCGCAAAGAGTGCCAGGACGCGCGCCAGCCGCGGGATCGCGTCCCAGTTGGCGGCGACGAAAATCAGGATGGCGGCGCCGAACAGCAAGGCAGCCATCATCGCCAGGATCGAGCCGAAGCTGAGCGACTTGCGCTCGTTGGCCTCGACATCGCGCGCCAGGGAATCGGCAATGGTGGCGTCGATCAGGCCAGCCTGCTGCCAGCGCGCGATATCCGCCCTGACCCGCGACGAATAACTCGCCATCCCGCTTCTCCCCCAGTTTGGTCTTTTTTTCAGCCGATCCGGTCAAACCGTTGACGCGACGGCATTTTCCGATTCGGGTTTCTTTGTGTCAGGTCCGTGAACGCTCGTTAATGCTGCATTGCACAATTTGCATTGCTGCCATGCAGCCATAGCGCTTTTAAATCGATATGGGTCCGCCTATTTATGCTTCGTACACAAACGGAATGATCCGCAAGAAAGACGAAACGAGAACTACCATGAACCTGATCCGCAACTACCGCAACTGGCGCCGCTACAGGGACACCGTGTCCGAGCTGAGCCGCCTGAGCAACCGTGAACTGACCGACCTCGGCATCAGCCGCAGCGACATTCCTTACGTCGCTCGCAAGGCGGTCTAATTCTTCGGACCGCAAATGGTCCGAACCAGTTTTGAAAAAGAGAACGACAATGAACCTGATCCGCAACTATCGTAACTGGCGCGTTTATCGCGAGACGGTTACCGAGTTGGGTCGCCTTTCGAACCGCCAGCTGCATGACCTCGGTATCGTCCGCGACGAAATCAAGATCATCGCCCGCCAGGCGATCTAACCAGAATTTCGCCAGGGTCGACCTCCTCCCCGACCCTGACGGATCCGGTCAACCTTCACCTCCTCCCGAGGGTTGACCACCAAAACGGCGCCCGCCGCACCTCCTCCCGCGGCGGGCGCTGTTTCCCCGGGGCAAAACGAATTTTGCCCTAGAGGCTTCGCCCCTTGTAAAAATGGCGAAAGAGTTTTCGCCAAAGCCGACCTCCTCCCCGGCGATGGCGAATATGGTCGGCCTTCACCTCCTCCCGAGGGTTGACCCCAAAAACGACACCCGCCGGACCTCCTCCCCCGGCGGGTGTTGTTGTTTTCAGGGGTTGATCCCCGAGC
>NZ_RZRQ01000102.1:0-18912 GCF_003997785.1 Mesorhizobium sp. M7D.F.Ca.US.004.01.2.1
TCGCGAGAACGAGCTGTTTCCGATGTGCAGCACCTTCAAGACGCTGGCGGCGGCGCTCATCCTGCATCGTGTCGATGGCGGCATCGAGCAGCTCGAGCGCAGCATCAAGATCCCGCACAACGCCATCATTGCCAATTCGCCGACGACCAAGAAGTTTGCCGGCGGCGAGATGACGGTGGCGCAGCTTTGCGAGGCCGCCGTGACGGTCAGCGACAATGGCGCGGCCAATCTGCTGCTGGAGTCCTTTGGCGGACCGCCGCAGCTGACGGCCTATCTGCGTTCGATCGGCGACAGTGTGAGCAGACTGGACAGGATCGAGCCGGAGCTGAACGAGTCGCTGCCAGGCGACGAGCGTGATACGACCTCGCCGCTGGCCATGGTTGAGGACTACGAGCGTCTCGCGCTCGGCAACAGCCTGTCGGACAAGAGCCGGGCGCAGCTTGTCGAATGGCTGGTGGCCAACAAGACCGGCGATGAGCGCATCCGGGCCGGGCTGCCGAAGGGCTGGAGGTGCGGCGACAAGACCGGCACCGGTGACCGTGGCAGTACCAATGACGCGGCGGTCATCTGGCCGGCTTCCGGCAATCCTATCTTGATGTCGGTTTACCTGACGGGCACGAAACAGAGCCTGACCAAGCGCAACGCTGTGATTGCTTCCGTCTCGCGCACGTTGGTCGAAGCGATCGAGGCATAAGCTCATATCGAGCAGCGCGCCTTGCCGCGCTGCTCCTCTCATACGTGCTTGCGGCCGCCGGTCTCGCGGAACCAGCTGTCGGGGTAGGGATACCACCAGTCCTGGATCGCCGGCTTGTGGTCGATGATCACCATCTTCGAGCGGCGGAACGCATCCAGCCCCTGGCGGCCGAGCTCGCGGCCGAGGCCGGAGGCCTTCCAGCCGCCAAAGGGCAGGGCGTCATTGTCGATCAGCGGATTGTTGACCCAGACCATGCCGGCCTCGAGTCGCTCGGCTGCCTCGTGGGCTTCGGCGAGATCGGTGGTGAAGACGGAAGCACCGAGCCCGAACGGGCTGTCATTGGCAAGCCGGATCGCCTCGTCGAAATCTTTCACCCGGCAGATGGCGGCGACCGGCCCAAAGCATTCTTCGCGCACGATGGCCATATCCGGGGTGACGCCGGTGAGGATGGTTGGCTCGTAGAACCAGCCGACATTGTGCGCCGGCGGAATGCGCCCGCCGGTCACCGCCTTGGCGCCGTGCGCGATGGCGTCGTCAACCAGGCGCATGACTTTTGCCCGTGCCGCTTCGCTGACCAGCGGGCCGATCTCGGTCTTGTCCATGCCGTTGCCGATGCGCAGCGCCCGTGTCCTTTCGGCGAACAGCTCGACGAAGCGGTCATGCACGGCATCGACGACGAAGAAGCGCTCGGCCGAAGTGCAGACCTGGCCGGTGAGGTGGAAGGCGGCGGTGACACTGCCGGCCGCCGCCACCTCGAGCGGGGCGTGTTCGCTGACGATCAGCGGATCGCTGCCGCCGGCCTCGATGACGCACGGTTTCATGCGCTCGGCGCAGGCCACCGCCACCGCCTTGCCGGCGGCGACCGAGCCGGTGAAGGCGACGGCATGGGTGCGATCGGAGGCGATCAGGGCCTGCGCGGTGGCCGCTCCACCGGGCAGGCAGGAGACCAGGCCTGCCGGCAGCGAGCGGAACACGGTCATGTAGTCTGATGTCGACAGCGTTGTCGCCTCGGCCGGCTTGATGATGCAGGCGTTGCCGGCGGCAAGCGAGGCGGCGACCGTCCAGCACATCAGTAGGATCGGGAAGTTGTAGGGCATGATGTGGACCGATACGCCATAGGGTTCGTAGCGCGCATACTGGAACGAACCGGCCTGCGTCGTGCCGGCGATCTTGCCGGCATCGTCGCGCGCCATCTCGGCATAGTAGCGGAAGATCGGTGCGCAATTGGCGATCTCGCCGATCGCTTCGGGATAGGGCTTTCCCATCTCGCGCACCATCAGCTCGGCGCAGCGGGTGAAATCGGCCGCTTCGATGGCGTTGGCGACGGCATGCAGGTGCTTGGCACGGCTCTTGGCGTCGAGCTTTTTCCAAGCGGCCTGCGCCTTGGTCGCTGCGGTGAGCACGGCGTCGATCTCGCCGTCGGTAGCGGCCGATATGGTGCCGACGGTTTCCAGCGTCGCCGGATCGATCACCGGCTTGTTCGTGCCAGCCATCGGCCGGTAATCGGGGTTGACGAAGAAAGCCGGACGGTCAGCTGAGAAATCCATGGGTATCCTCTCAGATCCGCTCAGCGGATCATGTAGACCTTTCTGATCGTCTCATGGACGGTGCAGACGCCTTTCCAGTCCTGCGGAAAGAAGGCTGCCGTATCCGGCTCGATCTCGATCACTTCGCCGGATTCATGCACATAGGTGCAGCGTCCCTCGAGGAAGTGACAGAACTCGTCGCGGGTGACGTGGCAGTGCCATTTGCCTGGCGTGCACACCCACAGGCCACATTCGGAACGGCCCCCCGGCCCCTTGTGCAGCAGCTTGCCCGAGGTGTGGGACTTACCCTCGATCATGGTCGGGATGACGCCCCAGTCGACGAGGTCTGACATGGCGAGCGGGGATCTCATGATGGGTGTGGTCATATCGATTTCCTTGAAATGAGAGCTCACCGGCACATGAAGGCCTTGGTCAGCGTTTGCGTGATGATGGAGATGCCGCTCCAGCCGGCGGGAAAGAACACGAGTGTGCCGGCCTCGACCGGGATCTGCTCGCCGTCGTCATGGATATAGCTGCCGCGTCCCGACAGGAAGTGGCAGAACTCGTCGGCGCCAAAGATGACCTTGCGCGTGCCCGGCGTGCACGACCACAGGCCGCATTCGCTCGATCCGTCCGGGTTCTGGGACAGGATCCTGCCCGAGGCGCGCGGCGAACCGGCGAGCGTGTTGCTGCCCGCGCCCCAGTCCTCCAGTTTCACTCTCGAGGCCTTCGGCCAGTGTGGTGTCGGCATGTCTTGCTCCGATTCTTGCTTAAGCATGATCTTGTCCGAAAAACCGGCTCCCACTTTTCGGGATCATGCTCTCAGGCCAGCATGTAGAGGTTGCGCATAGTCTCATGCACGGTGCATTCGCCCGTCCAGCCGGCGGGGAACATGACCACGGTCCCGGCGGAGACTTCTATCACCTCACCGACATCCGACCGGTAGGTCGCGCGGCCGGCGACGAAATGGCACAATTCATCGCGCGGGATGCTGAGCCGCCAGCGGCCCGGCGTGCAGACCCAGATACCGGATTCCGGCTGGTTGTTCGGGCCCTTGTGCACGAGTTTGCCGGTCGAGTGCGAAGCGCCTTCCAGCGCGTCGGGTTGAACGCCCCAGTCGACGAGATCGGTGCGGGTCGAGGCCTGGTGGAGGTGTGGTGCGGAGGAGGTCACAGCAACTTCTCCAACAACCCAGCCGCCTTTTCCGGACCGTTCTGCGAATGCATCCGTGCCGAGGTCTTCGCCAGCTTCGCCTTCATCGCCGGGTCGCTCAGGCAGGCTTCGATCCTGGCGATCAGCTCGGCATCGGTCCAGTCGTAGCGCGGCATGCCGAAGCCGTGGCCGGTTTCCTCGACGCGGGTGGCATTGTCGTGGCCGTCCCAGACATAGGGCATGATGATCGCGGGCTTGCCGAAATAGAGGCACTCGGTGAACGAGTTGTTGCCGCCATGGTGGATCACCGCGTCGACCTGCGGGATCACCGAGGGCTGCGGGAACCAGCCCTCCACGATGACGTTGCCAGGGACGTCGGTGTACTGGTCCTTGTAGCCGCCGACATTGACCAGCGCCCGGTAGCGAGTCTTGCCCAGCGTCGCGATAATGCGCTTCAACAGCTCGACATCGCCGGCACCCAGGCTGCCGAAAGAGACATAGAGCAGCGGCCCGTCATTGTTTTTCGCGAAGGTCGGTACCGTGTACGGCTTCTCCTGCCGCACGCAGCCTTCCAGATACTGAAACTTGGCCGGGTCGAGCGGATGGCGGCGCTTGAACTTCGCCGCTTCGGGGTAGAGCAGCAGGTTGAGATAGGGCGAGGCCTCGAAGAACTGGCCGATCGGATAGGGCGCCTCGTTGTTGGCGGTGAGGAAGGTGTTGAAGTCGTCATGGATCGGCTTGATGACGGCGTTGAAATGGTCGCGGTAGCGCTGGTGCCCGACATGGTCGTTCTCGCCGCAGCCCGACAGATGCGGCGGGATGTTCTCATCCTCAATCTCGTTTTCCGAGCAGGAGATGACGCGTACCCACGGCTTGCCGTACTGCTTTATCGCCGGGAACAGGATGACGTTGTCGACGCAGATCACGTCAGGCTTGATGGCCGAGAGAACGCCCGGCAGATCCTTCTGCGCCCATTTGGCACTGTCGACGATCGCCGTCCAGCAATCCTTGACGTAATTGTCGACCTGGTCGTAGGGCGATTTGCGGAAGTTGGGGATGTGGCCGTTGATGAAATCCTCCCAGAATTTCGCCATCTGTTCGGGCGGCATCGGCTCGGACAGGTTCACCGGATGCGCCTCGAAGCCGTAGCCCTTATAGACATCGACGAAGCCGGGGTCGGACAGGAACACCGCTCTGTGGCCGCGAGCCTCGACCGCCTGGGCGATGCCAACGGAATTGAGCGCCGGGCCGTAGGCGGCTTCTGGAAAAAACGCGATCGTCTTCTGCGCCATCAAGCTTCTCCTGTCATTCTGCGAAAATTCTGACATCGGCGGCGTCCCAGCCGAGTTCGACGTGGTCGCCCGACGAAACCGGCCTGCGGTCGGCGGCATCAGCGGTGACGCGCACCAGGAACGGTTTTGGCGACAGGGGCGTGCGGACATGCAGCTGCAGGTCAAGCCCCTGATAGGCCAGCGCCTCGACCGTGCCGGTGGTGCGGTTGGCGGTTTCCGCCGATGGGAACAACCGGATGCGCTCGGGCCGTACCGACGCGACAGCGGACGCCCCGGGCGAAAGCGTTCCGGGAACCTTGCCGGATATCTGCACGCCGTTCGCGGCTGCAACCCCATCGGGGGCGGCTTTGCCCGGCACAAAATTCATCACGCCAATGAAGTCGGCGACGAAACGGTCGGCCGGATGCTCATAGATCGCGTGCGGCGTGTCGCATTGCAGCAGCTTGCCGTCCTTCAGCACCGCCATGCGGTCGGCCATGACGAGCGATTCTTCCTGGTCATGGGTGACGATGACGAAGGTGATGCCGACCTCGTGCTGCAGGCGCTTCAGCTCCAGCTGCATGGCGCCGCGCAGTTTCTTGTCGAGCGCGCCGAGCGGCTCGTCGAGCAGCAGCAGCCGTGGCCGCTTGACCAGCGCGCGGGCGAGCGCGACGCGCTGCTTCTGGCCGCCTGACAATTGCCCCGGCTTGCGGTCGGCGAAGGGGACGAGCTCTGTCGTCGCCAGGATGGCGTCAACGCGGGAGTGGATTTCTGACGCCGGCAAACGTTCCATCTCAAGGCCGTAGGAGACATTGGCGCGGACGCTCATATGCGGGAACAGCGCGTAGGACTGGAACATCAGATTGACCGGCCGCTTGTTGGGCGGGGTTTTCGCGATGTCGCTTCCGTCGAGCAGGATGCGCCCGTCATTGGGCGTCTCGAACCCGGCAAGCATGCGCAGCAGCGTGGTCTTGCCGCAGCCAGACGGTCCGAGCAGCGCGAAGAACTCGTTCTCCCTTATGTCGAGCGAGATGCCGTCGACAGCCGTCACCCGGCCGAAATTCTTCGACACCTTGTCGATGGCCAGCAGCGTGCGCGGTTCGCTCATTGGCCTATGATCCCACGGTTGAGCCGCTGCGACAGGGTCAGCGCGGTGATCGAGACCGCCATGACGATGGTCGCCAGCGCATTGATCTCCGGCGTGATGCCGAAGCGGATCATCGCGTAGATCTGCATCGGCAGCGTCGTCGAGGCGCGCCCGGCGCCAGCGGTGAAGAAGGCGATGATGAACTCGTCGACCGAGAGCGTGAAGGCAAGCAGCGCACCGGCGATGACCGCCGGCGCGATGACCGGCAATGTCACCCGCCGGAAGGTGGTGAGCGCGGAGGCGCCGAGATCGGCGGAGGCCTCGACGATAGACCAGTCGAAGCTCTTCAGCCTTGCGCGCACCACCGAGCAGACGAAGGCGAGGTTGAAGACGACATGGGCGAGGATGATGGTGTGCAGACCCATGGTCAGGTTGTGCATGGAGAAGAACGAGAGCAGCGCGATCGCCAGCACGATGTCGGGAATGATCATCGGCGCGAAGATCAGCGCTTCGAGGCCCTTGCCGTATTGCCGGCGCATCTCGATGCCGATCGCCAGCAGCGTGCCGAGCAGCGTGGCGATCGCGGTCGAGACCAGCGCCACGATCAGCGTGTTGAGCGCGGCCGAGAGGATGGCGGAATTGCCGGCCAGCGAGGCATACCATTTCAGCGAAAAGCCCGACCAGGCCGTCGGCAGCCCGCC
This sequence comes from Mesorhizobium sp. M7D.F.Ca.US.004.01.2.1, assembly GCF_003997785.1. Classification (NCBI taxonomy): domain Bacteria; kingdom Pseudomonadati; phylum Pseudomonadota; class Alphaproteobacteria; order Hyphomicrobiales; family Phyllobacteriaceae; genus Mesorhizobium; species Mesorhizobium sp. M7D.F.Ca.US.004.01.2.1. The sequence continues at coordinate 6,432 of NZ_RZRQ01000102.1, forward strand.
TTCGTTGAAGGACAGCGCCACCAGCACGGCGATTGGGATGTAGAGGAAGGCGAAGACGAGGCTCAGCACGATCCAAAGCGCTCGCCGCGTCGCGGGGGATCGCTCAGCCATCTGTGTCTCCACCGGCTTGCGCGGCGTGCCCCGAGGCGCGATTGGCGGCGAGCGCCTGCGCCATCAGCACCACAAGCATGATGGCGATCAGCGCCATCGCCAGGGCCGCGCCGAACGGCCAGTCATTGGCGGTGAGGAACTGGTCGTAGACGAGATTGCCGATCATCTGGAAACGGCCGCCGCCGAGCAGCGTCGGGGTGACGAAATTGCCGATCGACAGCACGAAGACAAACACCGCGCCGGCGGCGATGCCGGGCACGGTCAGCGGCAGGATGACACGGCGGAATGTGGTGGCGGCTGAAGCGCCGAGGTCACGCGAGGCCTCGGCCAGTTCCGGGTTGAGGCGCGACAGCGGCGCGTAGCAGGCGAGGATGACGAAGGGCAAATAGTTGTAGACCAGGCCTGCGATGACCGCACCCTCGGTGTAGAGCATCGACGGCGGCTCGCCGGTGTAGCCGAACCAGCGCAGGAGTTGCGTGATCAGGCCTTCGCGGTTGAGCAGCACGATCCAGGCATAGGTGCGGATCAGGTAATTGGACCAGAACGGCAGCACGGCAAAGAACAGGAACACCGGCTGCCACCGGCGCGGGGCCGCTGCGATGGCGTAGGCGGCGGCATAGCCAATCACCACCGCGATCAGCGTGGCCGTGCCGGCGATACGCGCCGAATTGAGGAAAATGCCGGCATAGAGCGGGTCGACGACCAGCCCGAAATTCTCGAGCGTGAAGGTGTAGTCGATACCGCCATAGATGCCGCGCCGAAAGAAGGCGAGCGCCAGCACCAGCGCGCACGGCACCACCATCAAGGCCGCGAGCCAAGCCAGGGCCGGGGCCATCAGGAGGGAGGAGCGAAGTCGGGTCTGGGACAATTCTGGGCTACCGCTCAGGGTCGGCGGCAGAAGCGCCGCCGGCCGTGATGTCTGGTTTTGACGCCGCCTACTGCGCCGCCTTGATCTCGCTGACGATCTTCGAATAGTCGCGCTGGGCATCGCCGACGTCACGCAACTGCTCGAACTTGACGAGATCTGCCACCGGCATCGCCATATTGGGGAATTTTGCCAGGAAATCGGCCGGCAGGCTTTCCATCGCCGGCTTGTTCGGCACCTTGTAGTCGATGTTCTGCGCCGCCCAGGCATGGTTCTTGGCGTCGAGCATGAAGTTGATGAACTGGAAGGCGGCGTCCTTGTTGGCGGAGGCCTTCATCACCACCATCGTGTCGACCCAGAGGTCCGAACCTTCCTTGGGGATCACGTATTTGATCTCGGGCTTCTCGGCGATGCCGTAATTGCACCAGCCGTCCCATGCCTGCACCATCAGCGCCTCGCCGGACACCAGCTTGGAATAGAAGGTGGTGTCGTCATAGGCGAGCAGGGTTTTCTTGGCCGAGATCAGCAGATCCTTGACTTCGGCCATCTTGGCCGGGTCGGTTTCGTTGACCGAATAGCCCTTGTCGAGCTGCCCGGCGGCCAGCAGCCAGCGGTCGGTCGCCAGCATGGTGGTCTTGCCCTTCAATTCGTCGGAAGGGGCGAGCAGGTCGCTCCAGCTGGTCGGCGCTGTCTTCACCAGATCCGAGCGGTAGCAGAGGCCGGTGGTTCCCCAGGTGTAGGGGACCGAGAATGCATTGCCGACATCGTGCGGCAGCTTGGTTGCCTCGGGATAGAGATTGGTGAGGTTCGGGATCTTGGCGTGGTCGATCGGCTCGGTCAGGCCGAGCTTGTTCAGCACCTCGGCGAAGGGCGAGGAGACGAAGACCACGTCATAGCCCTTGCCGCCGGCGGCGATCAGCTTGCCCATGATTTCTTCGTTGGTGGCGTGCACGACCACTTCACCCGAAACGCCGGTTGCGGTCTTGAAGGCGGCCATGGCGTCGGGCGCCATGTAGCCGTCCCAGTTGGAAATGACGAGGTCGGCAGCCAGCGCCGGCGCGGACAGCGCCAAGGCCAGGCCAAGTGCGATCGAAGATGTTTTCAGCGCACGGCGTCGCAGGCTGGTAGCGATCATGACAGACTCCCATTTCGGTTGATCGTCGAATTTCATTCGCCGGACCAACGCTTGCGACCCGTGCCGCTACCTCGATCCTGTTCCCTCGGTCTTTTTCTCGCCGATTGTCCTGACAGTACTATTGCAGAAAAAAGTACGTCAATCCATAATTTGTCAAGCGACCGAGGAATCTGGCCGATTGCGTCCGCGCTGGCGATCGGTCAAATCAATGCGGTCATGTCGCTTTCCACGAGACCAGTCATGCAAGCCGTAGCCCGACGACCTCGCACCAACCATCTCGATCTGGCGCAGCGCATCCTGGATGTGGCGCGGCAGCGCGGTTTTGAGCCCGGCGCACGCTTGCCGGAGCAGCAGATCGCCTCGCTGTGCAATGTCTCGCGCACGCCGGTGCGGGCGGCTCTTGGCCTACTCGCGGAACGGGGTGTCGTTCGCTGGGAGGCGGATTCCGGGTATCATCTGGCGATCGACCTCACCGCGCAGGCTTCAGTCGCCACGGAACTGCCCGCCGCCGAGGAGGACGAGCTGGCCGAGGCGATCCTGCGCGACCGGTCGGCGCGGCGGCTGGACCAGACTGTGACCGTCGCGGGGCTGATGCGGCGGTACAGTGCCGAGCGCAAGACGGTACTAAAAGCGCTCAACAAACTGACAGAAGAGAATCTTCTGGACCGTGCGCCTGGCCAATCCTGGCTGTTTCGGCGCACGCCCGACGATCCGGAGGCGCAAGGCGACAGCTATGAGTTCCGCTTGCTGCTGGAGCCCGCGGCCATCCTGACGCCGGGCTTCCGGCTGGACGGGGCGCGTGCGGCGACGTTGCGCCAGGGCATGGAAGCGCTGGTGGCGCTGCCGGACGCCGCATTCGACACACGTGAGTTCCAGCGGCTGGACATCGATTTTCATGGCATGCTCGCCGAGGGCTGCGCCAACCGCTTCGTTGCCGACGCGCTGGCCGATCACCTCAGGCTGCGCCGATTGCCCGGCATTTATGCCGGCGTCAACGTCTTCCGGTTGCGGCAATCGCTGCGCGAACACCTTGTTATACTCGACCATCTTGAAAGCCTGCAGTATGAGGTGGCGGCCGATCTGCTTCGCATCCACCTGCGGCTCTCCCGAAACCAGCGACCGCAAGCGGCCAGTCGCGGGGCTCCCGCCCTGTTCGGCATGATCAGCCGGCCGGATTGACGAGGATTAATTGACGCGTAAAGCCAGCCCGACCATCGCGCTGTTCCCCGAAGCCAGTTTCGGCGCGGCGTTGAATTGCGTTGGGATCGCGCAGGCGCTGCGTGCGAGAGGCGCCCGGCCGGTCTTCATCTGCCATGCCGGCTTCTCCGGCGTCTTTGCCGACTATGGTTTCCAGGAATACCAGCTGCCGACCGACGAGCCGCTGAGCGACAGCGAACGCCAGAGCTACTGGCAGGCCTTCGTGCGCAGGCACCTGCCGCATTTCAGGCTTAGCCCGATCGACCAGCTCGAAACCTATGTCGCGCCGACCTGGCAAGCGATCGTCGACACGGCGGTCAACGCGGAGGGGCCGCTGCGGCAATTGCTGGCGCGGCTGAAGCCGGATGCGGTGGTGCTCGACAATGTCATCATGTTTCCGGCGATCGCTGCCGCCGGCTGCCCCTGGGTGCGCGTCGTCTCCTGCGCTGAAACCGAGCTTCCGGACGCTGAAGTGCCGCCCTATCTGTCGGGACTTGGCGTGGATGACCCGCAACGCGGGGCGTTCGAGGCCCGCTATCTCACGGCCTCGGCAGCGGCGCATGACCGCTTCAACCGCTTTCGGATGGATGCCGGCCTGGCGCCGCTGCCGAAGGGCCTGTTCCTGGAGACATCGCCCGACCTCAATTTGCTGCTGACCCCGACGATCGTGCGCCGCGAGCGCGCCGAGCCGCTCGACCCGGCCCGCTTCGTCTATCTCGAAGGCTGCGTGCGTTCGGAGGGGCCATTTGAGGTGCCGGTGTTTCCGCGCAATGGCGGGCCGCTGGTCTATGTCAGCTTCGGCAGCCTGGGCGCCATGGATGTCGGCCTGATCGAGCGGATGCTGGCGGTATTCGACAGGCTGCCCGCCCGCTTCATCGTCAATGCCGGCGGCCTGCGCGACGCCTATCGCGCGGTGCCCGACAACGTCTATCTCGACGCCTGGTTTCCACAGCCCTCGGTGGTGGCAAAGTCCGACCTGTTCATCCACCACGGCGGCAACAACAGCTTTTGCGAAGCGCTGCGCTTCGGCGTGCCGTCGCTGATCATGCCCTATTGCTGGGACGGACATGACAATGCGCGCCGCGCCGGAGAGACCGGCGTCGGTGACCATATCGGCCGCGACGCCTGGACCGAAGGAGTATTGGAGAAAGCCATTCTCGGCCTGCTGGCCGACGATGCCATGCGTGCCCGCCTTAGGGACAACGCAGCCCAAATGGCGCTGCAACCCGGAACGGATGTGGCCGCGCAAGCCATACTCTCTCTGACACGGACATGAACGAAATGCCTGACAAAATCACGACGAATACCTCGCTCTCCAGCAGCAACGATCCCAAGAGCTGGCTGGCCCAGCACGGCATCAACGAGGTCGAGTGCCTGGTACCCGACATGAACGGCGTGCTGCGCGGCAAGGCCTTGCCGACGGCCAAGTTCCTCAAGGCGCTGGAAGACCGCGCGCTTTATCTGCCGAGCAGCGCCTTCCTGGTCAGCATCGACGGCCGTTATTCCGGCTCGATCGACGAGGGTTTTGCTTATTCGGATCCGGACATGCGTATGGTGCCCGACGTTTCGACGCTCTGCCTGGCGCCCGGCGCCGCTGAGGGCAAGGCCTATGTCTTTGCCGACGCCTTCCATATGGACGACCGGCCATGGATGGCCTCGCCGCGGCATGTGCTCAGGGCCGTGCTCGATCTCTACGCCCAGCGCGGCTGGCGAGCGGTGGTGGCGCCCGAGGTGGAATTCTATCTGACCGCGCCCAATCCCGATCCTGATCGGCCGCTGACTGCGCCGGTCGGCGCCAATGGCCGAGCCGAGACCGTGCAGCATCCCTATGACATGGCGGCACTCGAGGAGTTCGAGCCGGTGATCCGGCGCATCTATGATTATGCGGCGGCGGCCGGGTTGCCGCTCGACACGCTGATCCATGAATCGGGAACGGCACAGCTGGAGATCAATTTCCTGCACGGCGACGCGTTGCCGCTGGCCGACAAGGTGCTGCTGTTCAAGCGGCTGACGCGCCAGGCCGCGCAGCAAAGCGGTATGCGCGCCACCTTCATGGCCAAGCCGATCGCGGCGCAGGCGGGAAGCTCGATGCATCTGCACATGTCCATCATCGACGAGGCCGGCAAGACGCTGTTTGCCGGCACTGATGATGCCGATACCGAGATGTTCGGCCACTTCATTGGTGGCATGCAAAAATTCGTCCCCGAAATCATGCCGCTGTTCGCGCCCAACGTGAACTCGTTCCGCCGCATAAGGCCCAACCACAGCGCGCCGGCCAACATCGAGTGGTCGCATGACAATCGTTCCTGCGGCCTGCGCGTGCCGGCCGGTGGACGCGCCGCGCGGCGGGTGGAGAACCGGTTGCCCGGTGCTGATTCCAATCCTTATCTGGCGATCGCCGGCTCGCTGCTTGCCGGCTATCTCGGCGTCGAACAGAAACTGGTGCGCTCGCCCGAGGCGTCGGGCAATGCCTACAAGATCAAGAGCACGCTGCCGAAAACCATGGAGGAGGCGCTCGACCGTTTCGAGGCGTGTGAGCCGGTGCGGGCGTTGCTCGGCGAGGATTTCTTCCAGAGTTATCTTCGCGTCAAGAGCGTTGAGCTCGACCTGTTCCAGGGCGTGGTGACGAGCTGGGAACGCGACCACCTGCTGCTCAAGGTGTAATGATGGGCTTCAATTCCGGCCTGGATATCGGCAAATCCTACTATGTCGCGACGGCAAATCCGTCGCCGGACCATCCGGCTTTGCAGGGTGACAGCGACGCCGATCTTGTGGTGGTCGGCGGCGGCTGCACCGGCCTGTCCGCCGCCCTTCATGCCGCCGAGCGCGGCCTGAAGGTGGTGCTGCTCGAGGGCGGCAAGATCGGCTGGGGCGCCTCGGGCCGCAATGGCGGCCAGATGATCCCCGGCCTGCGCAAGGGCGCGAAGGGGCTGGTCAAGCTCTATGGACCCGAACGTGCAAAAGCGCTGTTCGACCTTGCCTTCGAGGCGCGCGGGCTGGTGCTCGATATCATCGAGCGCCACGCCATCGATTGCGATCTCAGGCTGACCGGTCATCTCGTCGGCGCGGTCAACGGCTCCGATCTCAAGGACCTCGAGGAAGAGGCCGAGTGCCTGGCCACGGTGATGAAGTTTCCGCATGCCGAAATCCTGTCGGCGGCTGAAGCGCGCGGCAAGGTCGACACGCCCTATCATGGCGCCATGTACGAGCCGCTTGGCGGCCACATGCACCCGCTCAACTACACGCTCGGCCTCGCTCGCGCCGCGGTTGCTGCCGGCGTCACCATCCATGAGAATTCGGTGGCGGTGAGGCTGGAGCGCGAGCCTTCGATCCGCGTCTCGACATCAAAGGGTTCGGTCCGGGCCAAGCATGTCGTGCTGGCGGGCGATGCGCTGCTCAATGGGCTGGAACCGCGCGTCAACAGCCGCATCATGCCGGTCGGCAACTACATCGTCGCCACCGAGCCGCTGGAGGGCAAGCGCAATGTCATCCCGGCCAATGTCGCGGTGTCAGACACCCGCTTCGTCGTCAACTACTACCGGATGTCGGCGGATGGACGCCTGCTGTTCGGTGGCGGCGAGCGTTACACGCCGTCACCGCCGGCCGATATCGCCGGTTTCGTGCGCCCGCATATGGAGAAAACCTTCCCGCAGCTTCAGGGCTGCCGCATCGATCATGCCTGGGGTGGGCTGGTGTCGGTGACGACGTCGCGGCTGCCGCATGTCGGGCACTATGGCGAGGTCTATTTCGCGCATGGCTATTCCGGCAAGGGCGTCATCCTGTCGACGCTGTCTGGCAAGCTCCTGGCCGAAGCGATCACCGGCGACGCCTCGCGGCTCGATCTGTTCTCGACGCTGACCCCGATGCCTTTCCCCGGCGGCACGGCACTGCGCGGCCCGCTCTATGTGCTCGGCATGCTGTGGTATGCGATGAGGGATCGCATCAAGCATTGAAGAGCGTTCGTCAGCTGGGCCATCGCGTATGAGAGGCCCCCTCATCCGGCCGCTTCGCGGCCACCTTCTCCCCGAGGGGAGAAGAGGCTGTCATCAACGCTGGCGATCTCCTCTCCCTCGGGGAGAGGTCGGATTGTCCCGAATTGCCCTTTGCAATTCGGTTGGCAATCCGGGTGAGGGGGCACTTGCTCATGTGCGACTGCTAAACCACAAAGAAATCCTCAATCCGCTGCCTGGCCTCCAGCAGCGCGGGCAGGATCTCCCGCTCCATCTCCGCGACCGAAAACCGCGCGGACTGGGTCGAGACGTTGATTGCCGCGACCGTGCTTCCTGAGCGGTCGCGGATCGGCACGGCGATGGAGCGTAGGCCGAGTTCCAGTTCCTCATCGACGATGGCAAAGCCGTCCACTTTCGCCTTGCCGATGGCGCCGGTCAGCAGCCTGATGTCGGTGATCGTCTTCGGCGTTCGTTTTTCGATCGTCGCCTGGCCGAGGAATGCGTCCAACTCCTGGGGCGTCAAGCCAGCAAGCAGGATGCGCCCCATCGAGGTGCAATAGGCCGGCAGCCTGGTGCCGACATCGAGCGACACGCTGAGGATGCGGCGGCCGGGAATGCGGGCGACATAGACGACATCCTGGCCAGATAGGATCGCTGCCGAGCAGGCCTCGTTCAGTTGCGCCGCCACCGCGCGCATGATGGGTGCAGCGAAGCTCCATAGCGAGGCGCCGCCGAGCCAGGTGCGGGCAATCGTCAGCAGGCGTGGCGACAGGGAGAACACGCGGCCGGCTTGCGTTGCATAGCCGGTGGCGGTGAGCGTCAGCAGAAAACGGCGGGCGCCGGCGCGGGTCAGGCCCGCTGCTTCGGCCATTTCGGTCAGCGTCATGCCCGAGGGGTGGCGGGCCAGGATCTCCATGACGGCAAGGCCGCGTTCAAGCGAGCCGACATGATCACGGGAGGGGGCCTCTTCGTCCATCTTGTCTCCGCGGAACGGCATCGCCGTCAAGATTGACTCCGCGCCCTCGCTCAGCGTAGAAAGTATCGCATATAAAACATATGTTCGCAATACGAACTTTCTGAATCCGGAGCCGATGCGATGGTCAAGTTCCTGCCGCTGAAACAGGCCGTGGCCGAGAATTTGAACAGCGGCGACACCGCTGCCTTCGAGGGCTTCACCCATTTGATCCCGACGGCGGCGGCGCATGAGGCGATCCGCCAGGGGTTTCGCGACCTGACATTGATCCGCATGACGCCGGACCTGATCTACGACCAGATGATCGGCATGGGCATGGCGAAGAAAATCGTCTTCTCCTATGTCGGCAATCCCGGCGTCGGCCTGCTGCGGCGCGCCCGAGATGCCATCGAGAACGGTTTTCCCAGATCGATCGAGATCGAGGAGCACAGCCATGCCGGCATGGCCAACGCTTATGAGGCGGGCGCGGCCGGTCTGCCCTGCGCGGTGTTCCGCGGCTATCGTGGCGCTGGCCTGGCGGCGGTCAATCCGAACATCAAGTCTGTCACCTGTCCGTTCACCGGCGAGGTGCTAGCGGCCGTTCCCTCGATCCGGCCTGACGTCACCTTCATCCATGCGCAGAAGGCCGACCGGAAAGGCAATGTGCTGGTCGAAGGCATTATCGGCATCCAGAAGGAAGCCGTGCTGGCGGCCAAACGCGCGGTGGTGACGGTCGAGGAAGTGGTCGACAATTTCGACGATCTGCACCCCAATCTGACTGTGCTGCCGCGCTGGACGATTGCCGCGATATCGGTCGTGCCCGGCGGTTCGCATCCGTCCTACGCGCATGGCTATTATGCGCGCGACAATGCCGCCTATCTGGAATGGGACGAGATCGCCGCCGACCGTGACAAATTCCAGGCGTGGATGCAGGCCAATGTCATGGAGAAGAGCGCCGACGATTTCGAGGGCAGAGTCGAGCATCTGAGGAAAGCGGCATGAGCGACAGTCCGGACTTCACCCCCAACGAGATGATGACGATCGCCGCCAGCCGCGCGCTGCGCAATGACGATGTCTGCTTCGTCGGCATCGGCGCGCCGTCCGCCGCCTGCAATGTAGCGCGGCTGACGCATGCGCCTGACATCACCTTGATCTACGAGAGCGGCACGATCGGCACCGCACCTGACGTGCTGCCGCTGTCGATCGGCGACGGCGAATTGTGCGAGACCGCTGTCACCACCGTCGCGGTGCCGGAAATGTTCCGCTACTGGCTGCAGGGCGGCCGCATCTCGATCGGCTTCCTTGGTGCGGCGCAGCTCGACAAGTTCGGCAACATCAACACCACGGTCATCGGTGACTATTTCCATCCCAAGACAAGGCTGCCCGGCGGCGGCGGCGCGCCGGAGATCGCGACTTCATCGAAGGAGATCTACATCACCATGGCGCAGACCAAGCGCGGCATGGTCGAGAAGATCGACTTCTTCACCTCCTTCGGCCATGGCGAGGGTGGCGACCATCGCAAACGGCTGGGTATCGACACATCAGGCCCGACCTTGCTGATCACCGACCTCGCCATCTGGAAGCCGGATCCGGTGAGCAAGGAATTCACGGTGGTGTCGCTGCATCCAGGCGTCACCCGCCAGCAGGTGCAGGAGAGCTGTGGCTGGGTGGTTAAGTTCGCCGAGGCGCTTGACGAAACGCCGCCGCCAAGCGAACTCGAACTCAAGACATTGCGCGACCTGCAGGCCCGCACCAAGGCGGCGCATGAGGGAACCGGAAAAGCAAAGGCTGCATGACATGGCCGAGGCCTATATCTGCGACTACATCCGCACGCCGATCGGCCGCTTCGGCGGTTCTCTGTCTTCGGTACGATCAGACGACCTCGGCGCCATACCGCTAAAGGCGCTGGCCGAGCGCAATGCCGGCATCGACTGGCAGGCGATCGACGACGTCGTCTATGGCTGTGCCAACCAGGCCGGCGAGGACAACCGCAATGTGGCGCGCATGGCGCTGTTGCTGGCAGGCTTGCCGAAGGAGGTGCCGGGCTCGACCGTCAACCGCCTGTGCGGCTCGGGCATGGACGCGCTGACCATCGCAGCTAGGGCCATCAAGGCAGGCGAAGCGGAGCTGATGATCGCGGGCGGCGTCGAATCGATGAGCCGGGCGCCCTTCGTCATGCCCAAGGCCGACACGGCGTTTTCGCGCAACGCCGAGATTTACGATACCACCATCGGCTGGCGCTTCGTCAACCCACTGATGAAGAAGCAATATGGCGTCGATTCGATGCCGGAGACCGGCGAGAACGTCGCGGAAGAGTTCGCCATCTCCCGCGCGGACCAGGACGCCTTTGCCGTGCGCAGCCAGGACAAGGCCGTCGCCGCGCAAGCCAAGGGCCGGCTGGCCAAGGAGATTACCCCGGTGACGATCCCGCAGCGCAAGGGCGATGCGGTGGTCGTGTCGAAGGATGAGCATCCGCGCGCGGGCTCAACGGTCGAGGCGCTGGCCAAATTGCCAACGCCGTTCCGGCAGGGCGGCACGGTGACGGCCGGCAATGCGTCGGGCGTCAATGACGGGGCGGCGGCGCTGATCGTTGCATCCGAGGCAGCGGTGAAGAAATACGGCTTGACGCCGATCGCCCGTATCCTTGGCGGGGCCGCCGCCGGCGTGGCGCCGCGCATCATGGGCATCGGCCCAGCGCCGGCGACGCAAAAACTCTGCGCGCGGCTTGGCCTGACGCCGCAACAGTTCGATGTCATCGAGCTCAACGAAGCCTTTGCCTCGCAAGGCATAGCCGTGCTGCGCCAGCTCGGCATCGCCGAGGATGCGGAACACGTCAACCCGAATGGCGGCGCCATCGCGCTCGGCCATCCCTTGGGCATGTCGGGCGCCCGCATATCCGGCACGGCGGCGCTGGAGCTGCGCGAACGTGGCGGCCGTTATGCGCTTGCCACCATGTGCATCGGCGTCGGCCAGGGCATTGCGATCGCGCTCGAACGGGCTTGACCAGCAGCCTTCGCTTGGCCGGCTAAGATCAAGAATCCGGTGCGTGGTCAAATTTGACCACGTGGACAAAAGTCCGGCGTCGTTCCATAGTTCCCCGTCTGATATTTTCACGAACAGCCGGCTCGACACGGCTGTCGAACAGAGGGGAATGCAATGGAAAACCGGAAGAACAGATTCCAGACAGAGCGCGAAGGGCTTTCGCGACGCAACGTGCTGGAGCTGGGCGCACTTGGCCTGGCCGCAGCCATGCTGCCAGGCGCTGCCTTCGGCAAGGACAAGAAGCTGAAGGTGGCGGCGATCTTCGCCACGCCGATCGAGGAGCCGTGGGACAACCAGATCCATGTCGCCTTGCAGAAGGCCGAGAAGGAACTCGGCATCGAATACAAATGGTCCGAGAAGGTGCAGACCGCCGATTTCAGCCGTGTCATGCGCGAATATGCGCAAGGCGGCTATCAGCTGGTGCTGGGCGATGCCTTTGCCGCCGAGCGTGAATCGCGCCGCACGGCCAAGCAGTTCCCGAAGACCGCCTTCCTGTTCGGCTCCGGGGCCGGCCCGGCGGAACCGAACTTCGGCGTCTTCGACAACTGGATTCACGAGCCGGCCTATCTCTCCGGCATGATCGCCGGCAAGATGTCGAAGTCGGGCACGATCGGCGCCGTCGCGGCGATGGGCATCCCGGAAGTCAACCGACTGGTCAACGCCTTCTTCGCCGGCGCCAAGGAGGTCAATCCGAACATCAAGAAGAAGGTCGCCTTCATCGGTTCCTTCTTCGATCCGCCAAAAGCCAAGGAAGCGGCGGTCGCGCAGATCGACGCCGGTGTCGACGTCATCTATGCCGAGCGCTTCGGTGTCATCGAAGCGGCGGTGGACAAGAAGATCCTTGCCATCTCCAACATGTCCGACCAGTCGAGCCTCGGCCCCGACACGGTGATCACCGGCCCGGTCTGGGACATGTATCCGACGGTCGAGCAGGCCATCAAGCTGGTCAAGGCCGGCGTCTTCACCGCGCAGGACTATGGCGATTTCTCGCGCATGGCCAAGGGTGGCTCGCATCTGGCGCCCTACCACAAGTTCGACAAGACGCTGCCGGCGGACGTCAAGGAGCTGATCGAGAAGAAGAAGGCCGAGATTCTGGAAGGCAATTTCCGGGTGGATGTCGACGAGAACACGCCGGTTTCGGATTGAGTTTTACCCTCCCCCTTGTGGGGAGGGTCGATCCGCGAAGCGGAGCGGGGTGGGGGTCTTCGGCGCAGCACCCCCACCCCGTC
>NZ_RZRQ01000103.1:0-18891 GCF_003997785.1 Mesorhizobium sp. M7D.F.Ca.US.004.01.2.1
GCGTAGGCCTTGGCGCCGATCGCCTCGAGCCTATCCTCGGCTGCCTTGTCATGGGCGAGGTCGGCATGGTCCACCGTCTCGGCCCAGCCCCCATCGGCATACCAGACGGCAATGCCGTCGGTCAGGCGGTTGGCGGTCAGTATCTTCATTGCTGAACTCCTTCGGCGACCGAACTGGACGCGCCTTCATGCCTGTGTGCCGCGAGCGGCTCGGACCGTTCAAAGTTGGCGCCGGCGACCGCATCGCCGATGATGGTCATGACCGGACCGGAAAGATCGGCGCGCGCTTCCAGCGACGGCAGGTCGGCAAGCGTACCGTGGAAGCGGCGCCGGTTGGCAAGGCTGGCATTCTCGACCACGGCCACCGCCGTATCCGGCGACAGCCCGGCCTCGATCAGCCGGCCGGCAACCTCGGCCGCCACCGAGCGGCCCATATAGACGGCGACGGTGGCGCCCGAAATAGCGAGCTTGGCCCAGTCGGGCAGCGAATTGCCCTTGAGGTCGTGGCCCGTGGTGAACACCATCGACGAGGAAACACCTCGCAAGGTCAGCGGCAGTTCAAAATCGGCGGCGGCGGCAAAAGCCGCGGTGACGCCCGGAACCACCTCATAGGCGATGCCGGCATCGCGCAGTGCCGCCATCTCTTCGCCGGCCCGGCCGAACACCAGCGGATCGCCCGACTTCAGCCGCACGACACGCTTGCCTTCACGGCCAAGCTCGACCAGCAACGCATTGATCTCGGCCTGGCTCTTGGTGTGGCAGCCCTTGCGCTTGCCGACCGGCAGGCGCTCAGCATCGCGGCGACCCATGGCAACGACCGCCTCCGGCACCAGCGCATCATGGACGATGACATCGGCTTCCATCAGCAAACGATGGGCACGCAAGGTCAAAAGATCCTCGGCCCCAGGGCCGGCGCCGACCAGGGCGATGTGGCCGCAAGCCGGCACATTCGACAGCAAAAGATCGACGGCGGCATCATGCGCCTGCGAAAGCTGGCCGGCTTCAGCCGCGCGGGCAGGAGCGCCAGCGAAGAAATCATTCCAGAAGCGACGGCGGGCACTGCCTCTCGGCAGCAGATTCTCGGCAGCCCCGCGAAACGAAGCGGCAAGAATTGCCAGCGGCCCGAGCGACGGCGACAGCATGCGGTCGATGCGGCCGCGCAGCATCTGGGCAAGCACCGGGCCTGCACCTTCCGTGCCGATGGCGATGGCGACCGGTGCGCGGTTGACCAGCGCCGGGGTGAAGAAATCGCAAAGCTCAGGCCGATCGACGGCATTGGCCGGAATGCTTAAGCGCCGCGCATCCGTGACCACGCGGCGGTCGAGTTCCTCGTCGCCGCTGGCGGCAAACACCATGACCGCGCCTTCGAGCTGCGACGCGTCGTAGGCGGCGGCAAAATGGTTCGTGCCAGTCTGAGCGATGAAGGCCAGCAGGGCCGGCTCGGCATTTTCCGCGATGATCCGCAGGACCGCGCTCGACTGTCCGATCAGCCGCGCCTTGGCCAGCGCCTCTTCGCCGCCGCCGACGATGGCCACGGTCTGCCCCTCGACCCGCATGAAGACGGGGAAGGCATTGAGCTTGGGAGTAGTGTGCGACATGGGCGCGAGCGGAATCCTGAACAGGCTTGCAGTTCTACGCGCGAGCGCGAGAAACCAGAAGGAACGCACTCGCGCATCGCCTGTCGGGATGCAATCGCTTTTCTGAAAGCATCCCGGCCAACAGAAAAATATTCCTCGTTGGCGGATGGAGCGGATTCAAGCTGCTGTCGCAGGCCTTGATTTACAGCTCTTTTAGCGCTCGGCGAGAAATGCCGCAAAACAGTTTTTTCTAAATTCTACCAATTTAGTAGATTAAAGCCGCAGGCATTGGACAACCGAATTGCCAACACCCGCGAGGGTCTGGTTGGAACATTACCGGCTCGGGGCGCGTTCCCCAAAAAGCCCATCGCGTCAGATCGAAACCCGGCCGCGGCATGTCACAAGATGCCCGAGCGACTCAAAAAAGGAGCCTATCACCATGAGCACAATCAATCTGAAGCACGGCATCTGGGTCATGGTGGCCGATGGCGAGAAGGCGCTTTTCCTCAGGAACGCCGGCGACAACAAATATCCGAATCTCGAGGTGGTGCAGGAAATGCAGCAGGACAACCCGCCCACCCGCGAGCAAGGCAGTGACAGCCCGGGCCGATACAATGATGGTCCCTCCGTACACCGCAGCGCGGTCGAAGATACGGACTGGCACCGCATCGGCAAGGAGCGTTTCGCCGATGAGATCGCCGCCCGGCTCTACAAGCTCGCACATAGCGGCGAGTTCAACGAGATCGTGCTTGTCGCACCGCCGATGCTGCTTGGGACAATGCGCAAGAAGCTGCACAAGGAAGTCGGGGACAAAGTGATCGCCGAGATTCCCAAGACATTGACCAACCACGCCGTATTCGAGATCGAGGCCCTGCTGCAGGCAGCCTGATTGGTGTCGATCGAACGCGCCGGATCGAAACCGAATATCATCGCGCGACTTCAAATTCGACCGGCGGCTTCTCCGCCGGCCGACCAAGTTTTTGCGGCCGCACCGTCGATTTCATGGCTTTGCGGGTTGCATCGCCGACACCCCATCCACCATATTGCAACCAGGCGGCGGCTCCGGGCGGCGCCCATCCAACATCGCTGGTTTCGAAAGGCGCTCCATAGACAATGCCGCATGACACGCCCCTTATCGCCACCATCGTCGCCGGTCTGGGGCTGGCTTTCGTCTTCGGCGCTCTCGCCAACCGCTTCCGTATCCCGCCGCTGGTCGGTTATCTCGTAGCCGGCGTGCTGGTCGGGCCGAACACGCCCGGCTTCGTCGCCGATGCCGGCCTTGCCAACGAACTGGCCGAAATCGGCGTCATCCTGCTGATGTTCGGCGTCGGCCTGCACTTCTCGTTGAAGGATCTGCTGTCGGTGCGCGCCATCGCCGTGCCCGGCGCCATCGTCCAGATCGGCTTTGCCACCGCGCTCGGCGCCGGGCTGTCGTGGATGCTCGGCTGGTCGATGGGCGCGGGGCTGGTTTTCGGCCTGGCGCTGTCGGTCGCCTCGACCGTGGTGCTGCTGCGCGCGCTGCAGGAGCGGCGGATGATCGAGACCGAGCGCGGCCGCATCGCCGTCGGCTGGCTGATCGTCGAGGACCTGGCCATGGTGCTGGCGCTGGTGCTGCTGCCGGCGCTGGCCGGTGTGCTCGGCGGCCAGGAGCAGGCGGACGCCCATGCAAGCAGCCTGCTGTCGCTGCCGGCCAGCTACGGCATCTGGGGCGTCGTCGGCATCACGCTGGCCAAGGTCGCCGCTTTCGTCGTCGTCATGCTGGTGGTCGGCCGCCGGGTCATTCCCTGGATCCTGCACTATGTCGCCCACACCGGCTCGCGCGAATTGTTCCGGCTGGCGGTGCTCGCCATAGCGCTCGGCGTCGCCTTTGGCGCAGCCAAACTGTTCGGTGTCTCGCTGGCGCTGGGTGCCTTCTTCGCCGGCATGATCATGAGTGAGTCCGAACTCAGCCACCGCGCGGCGGAAGAATCGTTGCCGCTGCGCGATGCCTTTTCCGTGCTGTTCTTCGTCTCGGTCGGCATGCTGTTCGACCCGTTCAGCCTGATCAGTAATGGCTGGCCTATCCTGGCGACGCTGGCCATCATCGTCATCGGCAAATCGTTGGCGGCGTTCGTCATCGTAGTTGCCTTCGGCTATCCCCTGGCCACCGCACTGATGATCTCGGCAAGTCTTGCCCAGATCGGCGAATTCTCCTTCATCCTGGCCGAGCTCGGCGTCGGGCTGAAACTGTTGCCCGAACAAGGTCGCGACCTCATTCTGGCCGGCGCCATCCTGTCGATCGTGCTGAACCCGCTGATGTTCCTGGCCATCGACTGGATGAAGCCATGGCTGGAGCGGCGCGCCGCCAGGACGGCACCGCCTGTCGAGGCAAAGCCGGTTGGCCCGGCGACGGAACCGGGCCAGGTGGCCTCTGTTGCAGCCACGACGAAAGCGGAAGACGGGCCGCCGCCCAGGACAACCCTCACCGACCACGCCATCCTGATCGGTTATGGTCGCGTCGGCAGTCTCGTCGGGGCATCGTTGAAAGAAGCCGCCCTGCCCTTCCTCGTCGTCGAGGATGCCGACAAGACACTGGCGAGGCTGAAGGCCGATGGCATCGAGACGGTCTCCGGCAACGCGGCCAACGCCGAAGTGTTCGCCGCCGCCAATCCCGAAGGGGCGAAGCGGCTGATCCTGGCCATTCCCAATGCCTTCGAGGCCGGCCAGATCGTGCTCAGGGCACGTGCAGCCAACCCCGGCATCAACGTCATCGCCCGCGCCCATTCCGACGCCGAGGTCGAGCACCTCAAGGGCCTCGGCGCCGACACGGTGATCATGGGCGAGCGCGAGATCGCCCGCGGCATTGTCGAAGAGGTGCTTGGCCACAAGCCGTGGGCTGCCGAACCGTCCGCGGCCTGAGCCGACCGTGATTGGCGACAGGTTGCCGTGTCGATCGTCTGCTCGCAGGCGGGTTGATCACGCGACGAATGCAGAGCCGCCATGGAGCACGACACTGCTGAGGTATTTTGCCGGAGGCTTCCCCAGCGCCTTCTTGAACATCGTGATGAAGGCCGTGACAGATTCATAACCGAGATCGCCCGAAACCTGCTGCACGCTGGCGCCGGAGGCCAGCTCTCGTATTGCGACGATCAGGTGCAATTGCTGACGCCAGCGCCCGAAGCTTAAGCCAGTCTCCTTCACCACGAGACGGGCGAGACTGCTCTCACTGAGCGCAACGCGATTGGCCCATTCTGCCAATGTGCTGCGGTCGGCAGGATCTTGCGCCAACGCTTCGGCGATCCGCCGCAAGCGCGGCTCGGATGAGATCGGCAGATGCAGTTGCTGGACAGGCATGCGCGGCAGCTCGGTGAGCAGGGTTCTGGTCAGAAGCTCATCCCTCGCCTGATCGTCCTGCACACCATCGGATAGCTCAATGATCAGTTCGCGCAGCAGCGGCGAGATCGAGAGCGTGCAGCATCTGTCCGGCAGATCGGCAGCTCCCGGCTCGATATAGACGAAGAAAATACGGGCATTGGCGGTTGCGACATTGCTGTGCTCCATGCCGCTTGGAATCCACACCCCGCAATGAGGCGGCACCATCCACAGGCCGCTGGGGACGCGACATGTGACGCCACCTCCGAGTGCGAAGACGAGTTGGCCTTTGCGGTGCCAATGGGAGGGTACCTCCGCTCTGGTCTCGGGGACGTCGACGCGCACGGCAATCGCCGGCGCGGAAAGGTCATCCACATCGAAATTGAACCAAGGGTAGCGGAGGGGTTGTCTCATGATTGACTGTTTTTAGCGATCAGATTCTTTGATCTCTAAATTATTCAAAGGCAAAAATCGATAGGTTCCACTGCCGTGCGTCCAACGCGCAACAGTGAGGTGTGAACCATGCTTGCCCTAGTCATCTCTTCCGATAGCGCGACCGGGCTGAAGCTCGCGGAGCTCGACGAACCTCAGCCGGCCTCGAACGAAGCGCTTGTCTCGGTCCGCGCGACCTCGTTGAACCGCGGCGAACTGCGGCTGCTCGCCATCCGTCAGAGCGGCTGGATACCGGGCCAGGACATCGTCGGATTTGTCGAACAGGCAGCAGCCGATGGTTCCGGGCCAGCCATGGGCACAAGGGTTGCGGCTCTGGTCGACCAGGCCGGGTGGGCTGAACGGGTCGCCGTTCCAACCGACCGTCTCGCGGTCCTGCCTGATGACGTCAGCTTCGTTTCCGCAGCCACGCTTCCGGTCGCCGGCACGACGGCGCTGAGGACTTTGCGCCATGGCGGCGACCTGACCGGCCAGCAGGTCCTGATCACCGGCGCAAGCGGTGCGGTCGGTCGTTTCCAGATCCAGATCGCCCGCGAGCAAGGCGCCTCGGTGACCGCGGTCGCCGCCTCCCGGCACGGCGAGGACCTCCGCGGCCTTGGAGCCGAGCAGGTTGTCGAAGCGATCGAACTGGCCGAGGGACCGTTTTCGCTGATCACGGAGTCGGTGGGCGGCGAAAGCCTCGCACACGCGATCGAGCGCGTCGCACCTGGCGGGACCATCGTCATGTTCGGTTCAAGCAGTGGCGAACTCACGCCCATCGGATTCCGCCAGTTCGTTCCGGATCATGAAGGGGCAAGACTTCAGACTTTTGCCTACAACACGTCTGGTCCAGGCATTGGCGAGGACATCGCCTCGCTGCTCGCTCTGGTCGCCGCCGGCCGGCTCGAAACGCGCGTGGCCCTGACCGTGCCGTGGACCGACATCGCCCAAGCCCTGGACGCGCTGCGGCAGCGCAGCTTCAGCGGCAAGGCTGTTCTCACCATGGCCGAATGAGCAGTCCGCGGCCTGAAGCCGGCCGCTCACACGTGCTGGCCGCCATTGATGTGGATTTCAGAACCCGTCACATAGGACGCCTGTTGCGAGCACAGGAAGAAGATGATGTCGGCGACTTCCGCCGTGGTGCCAAGCCTTCTCAACGGGATCGTCTCGACGATCTTGTCCGTGCCCGGCGACAGGATCGCGGTGTCGATCTCGCCGGGCGCGATGGCGTTGACGCGAATGCCATGCGGACCGAAATCATGCGCCATCTCGCGCGTCAGCGAGCCGAGTGCCGCCTTCGATGTCGCATAGGCGGTGCCGGCAAAGGGATGCACACGGGTGCCGGCGATCGAGGTGACGTTGACGATCGAGCCCTTGGCCGCCGCCAGTTCCTTGAACAGCCCGCGCGCCAGCATGATCGGCGCGAAGAAATTGACCTGGAACACGTCGCGCCAGACATGCATCGGCGTGTCGATCGAGTCCATGCGGCTGTTGCCGTCCTTCAGCTTCGGCGAGATGCCGGCATTGTTGACCAGCGCATGCAGCTGGCCGCCATGCGCTTCCAGCCGGCGGCGGATTTCCGACACCGCGATGCCGACATCCTCCTGATCGGCGAGATCGACCTTGATGTGGTCCTCAGGACCTGCCGGCCAGGGACAGTCCTCGGCAAAGGCCTGGCGCGAGCAGGTGATGACGCGCCAGCCCTCGCGCGAAAAACGCTTGACCGTGGCGTGGCCGATGCCGCGGCTGGCGCCGGTCAGCACGATGGTCTTTCTGGTGTCGAGTTCAGCCATTTCAGGGTCTCCGGCCGGCAGATGTAGCCGAACGCCGCCGAGGTGGCGAGAGGCGAGTCGCCGCTAATGCATGTCGCTCAAAAGTGGCCTCGGTTTTGAGGCAACGACATGCATATAAACAAAGAGCTAAAGCGCGCGACGCGCTTTAGCCGCCAAGGAGATCGAGGATCGAAGTCTGACGCTTCTTGCGCGGACCGCCGACGTCGCCTGGCGGCACCGGGTGCTTGATCGACGCGGTGGCCCCGTCGTCCTCGGGCATGGAAAGGCCATCGGCATCGACCGTCTGGGCGGGACGGGCCGCGCGGACCGGTGCTGGCGCCTGGGCGACCGGCGCGGCCGGCCGCGCCGCCGGCGTCTGCTGGCCGACGGACGCGGATGGAACCGGCGCCGGCGGCGTGTTGTTTGCCGAGGGTATCTCGTCGGGCACGATGGTGTCGGCCGGCGTCGATTTCCAGGTGCCGGGCAGCGGCCGCACCGGCACGCCCTCGTGGGCTGCGACCATGAATTCGTGCCAGGCCTGGGCCGGCAGTGCGCCGCCGGTGACCTTCTTCATCGGGCTGCCATCATCATTGCCGAACCACACACCGGTGGTGAGGTTGGCGGTGTAGCCGACGAACCAGGCATCGCGCGAATTCTGGCTGGTGCCGGTCTTGCCGGCGGACGGCCAGGCGAAAGCCGCTTTCCGGGCGGTGCCGATCTCGACCGTACCCGTCATCATCGAGTTCATCATGCCGACGATCTCGGGCTTGACGACACGCGGCGCGCTGCCGCCACCGCTGTCGTAGAGCACCTTGCCTTCCGTGGTCGTCACGCGGCGGATGAAATGGATATCCGGCTTGTAGCCGCCATTGGCGAAGGGGACATAGGCCGATGTCAGTTCCAGCGGCGTCACTTCCGAGGTGCCGAGCGCGATCGACGTGTTGGACTGCAGGTCGGACTGGATGCCCATGCGGTGCGCCGCCTCGACAACCGCGTTCGGCCCTACCTCCATGGTCAGCTGGGCCGCGACCGAATTCAGCGATTTGGCCAATGCGGTGGCCAGCGTCACCTTGCCGAAATACTTGCCGCCATAATTGTCGGGCGTCCAGTTGCCGATCTTGATCGGCGCGTCGTTGCGCACGCTGTCGGGTGTGCGGCCGGCCTCAAGCGCGGCCATATAGACGAACGGCTTGAACGCCGAGCCCGGCTGGCGGCGTGCTTCCGAGGCGCGGTCGAACTGGCTGGTCGAATAGTCGTAGCCGCCGACCATGGCGCGCACTGCGCCGGAATCGTCGATCGACACCAGGGCGCCCTGGGTGACGTTGAGCTTCTTGCCGCTGTCGTCGATCAGCCTGCGGATCGATTGTTCGGCGAGCTTCTGCAGATTCAGGTCGACGGTGCTGTCGATGACGATATCGCCGCGCACGTCGCCGATCAGGTCGGGCAGTTCCTCCATGATGGTGTCGGCAACGTAGTTTTCCGAGCCGGTCCAGTAGGACGGCGCACGCGTTGCCGGCGCGCTCATCGCCGAGGTCAGTTCCTTGGCGCTGATCTTGCCCTCGTCGCGCATGGCGGCAAGCACCAACTGCGAGCGTTCCTCGGCAGCCTTCGGATCGCGTGCCGGCGACAGCCGCGACGGCGCCTTCAACAGGCCGGCAAGCAATGCGGCTTCCGACAAGGTGACGTCGCGCGCGCTCTTGCCGAAATAACGCCGCGAGGCCGCTTCGACGCCATAGGCACCGGAACCGAAATAGACCCGGTTCAGATACATTTCGAGGATCTGGTCCTTGGTGTGCTTGTGCTCCAGCCAAAGTGCCAGCAGCACTTCCTGCACCTTGCGCTCCAGTGTGCGGTCGGGCGTCAGGAACAGGTTCTTGGCCAATTGCTGGGTCAGCGTCGAGCCGCCCTGCGAGAAATGTCCGCCAAGCACATTGGTTACCATGGCGCGCGACAGGCCGATCGGGTCGATGCCGAAATGCGAATAGAAGCGGCGGTCCTCGATGGCGATGACGGCCTCTGGGATATAGGGCGACATTTCATGCAGCCCGACCGCCTCGCCTCCGCTCATGCCGCGATTGGCGAGCAATTGGCCATCGGCCGAGACGATCTTGATGTTGGGCGCGCGGTCGGGGATCGACCAGGTCGTCGCCGCTGGCATCTTGGCGCCGTAGTAGACGACGATGCCGGCCACCGCGATGCCGCCCCAGATGGCGAGCACGAAGCACCAGTAGAACAGCCGGCCGAGGACCCCGAACAGGCCGCGCCGGCTCCTGTCGCGCTTGACCCGCGACGATTTCCCTTTGGCCGGCTTGCGTTTGGCGGAGGCTTTGCGATTGCTCGGCACGACGCGATCCTCCTCGTTCGCCGAAAGCCCCGCTGAGGATCGCGCCTGCGGCGGTCCCTCGAAACTGGGTTCGATGCGACTGTCTCTGCGGTTCGCCATGCGCTGTGCTTGATATCCCCGATGCCTATGGCGTTCGGGTTGAAGAGTAGATGCGGCGATTTAAGGGCGGGTTAAGTCTCGCCGAGTTCGATCTTCGAGGGGCCAACCAGCGACGCCAGCGCGAAAAAGGCCATCGGCTGCTCTTCGCAAGTCACCGCGAGGACGCTGTTGGACCGGTCGATATCGAGGCCTTTCGGCCCGCCCTCGTCAAAACTGGCCCTGCCCCGCAGGAAGGTTTCTTCATCGAGCACGGCAATAGAGCGCTCGGGCGTGCGACGGCCGTCCCAACCAGTGCCGCGATCATAGACATGCAGCATCGGGCTGCCGGCGTCGGCAACCACGATGTGCCGATCATCGCCCGTAAAGCGCACACCGTGCGGATAGCCGGCATTCTGCAGGATACCGGCCGGTTCACTGTCCGGTCCAAGCGACGCCCACATGCTGTAGATCTTCACATCCTTTGTGCCGTGGCTGCTGACAGCGATCCACTTTCCATCATGGCTGAGCGCAATGCCGTCAGGGATATCGAGACCACGCTTTAGAAGCAGCTGATTGCTTGTAGCGCGATAGCCAAGCCACCGGTTGACCACATGCCGGGTGACCAGATGCGCGTAATTGTTGCAGACCAGCAGACTGACGCGGCCGTGCAACTCCTGCCTGACGGCGACGGAGCCCGGCGAATTCAGTTTGTAGGGCCGCCTGCCTCGGATCTGGCGAATGGCCGCGATCTCACGACACTGGCCAGCCGGTTCTTCACGCGGCAGAGCAAATAGCGCAACCAGCCCATCGCGATTGGCGACTGCCAAGGTTCGGTCATCGATGAAATCGAGGCCATGGACTTCACCCATGTCGTCCGACGTCAACTCCATGAAATTGTGAAGTGTGACGCCTGGCCCATCAGGTCCCGTCTCGACGTCGATGCGCAGGATCAGGCAGCGCTTGCGCGCATATCCGGCAATTGCCAGCAGCCGGTTATCAGGCGAAAAACGCAGGTCCTCGGTGCGCCCGATTTCCGCAAGCGCGGCCCGCACGGCATCGCCTGCCTTGAAATCGATCTGGTGTATCGTCATGCGCCTCTCGTTGGCATTGAAGGCCGAAAATCTGTCTCATCGGCCTGGCCCTTGCCAAACCCCTGCCCGGCTTTGATGTCTCGTTCAGATAGGCTCGAACTTCACATCCGGCTGGTCGGGACCGCCGGCTTGCCGCAACAGCGCGAGAATGTGTTCGCCCCTGTCAACCTGCTGTCGTCTCCAGTTCGAGGCGTTCGTCACATGCAGCCAGCCATCGACCACCATGAAAAAATCCTCGGATTGATCATGGCCCGCGCCGAAGCGAAGCGATTTGTTTTCGGCGAACCGAACCAGCGCCGGATCGATTGACCTGTAGAGCACCGGCCAGTTGCCGCCACCGGAATCCATATGAAACTTGTAGCTCGGGGCGAAATCCAGCCGCCGCCGCAACAGGCTTCCATCGAAAAAACAGAACCCGGGCCACAGGAACCAGCCGCCCGGCGTTGGCGTATCGCGCCGCGCGCTGCCGTAGAGGCTTTTGCCCTCCATCCGGGCGCGGATCGAAAATGGTTCAGTCGGAAAGATGTCATGATCGATGAAGCCGAAAAGCCTCGGCCCGAACCTGGGCAAGAAATTCCGCACGATCCAGTTGAGCGCTTGACCGTGCGACCTGCTGACAACCAGCCTGTTCCTCGGCAACGCGACATAGGGGACATGCTGGCGGCGACAAAGGTCGCGGATGGCCTCCCTTGCCTCGTCCTTCTTGCTGTTGTCGAAGACGATGTAGCTGTCATGCTCGGCCAGGTATCGGCGTACCAGGTGGATCTGCCATTCGATCACGTCGGGCCGGTTGAAGGCCACGCTAGCGATGATCGCATCGCGGAAAGCCTGCTCTCGCCCCTGCAATTCGCTGACCGGCGCGGATGTCCTCAGGAAGCAAAATACCCGCCAATGATAGCGTAACAGTGCCTCGCGCCTTGGCGGCCTGTTCAGCCTCTCCCATTCCGCAACGGTAATCCTGGGCTGATCGACGTCTCCCGGAGCGTCAGAAGCCACCATGTCGCGCTCCCGCATCCACCGATCGACGGTTCAGTTCTGCTGGATCGATATGCCCTTGTCGTCGATCTTGAGCTCGACGCCCTTGGGTTTGGTCTGCTCGCGATAGACATAGATACCGAGCGCGATAACCACGACGACGAGCGCGCCAATGACGAGATAGAGCGTATTCTGTTTCATGGCGCGCTCTTTGCGTTGTCGAGCCTCAGGCTCGTTTCAGGACCTTGACCAGCACCAGCAGGATGATGGCGCCGATGGTAGCATGGATGATCGAGGCGAGAATGCCGCCGCCGATGGAGAAGCCGATCCGTGGAAACAGCCAGCCGGCAATGAACGCGCCGACGATGCCGACGATAATGTTGCCGATCAGACCGAAGCCGAAGCCGGAAACGATAAGACCGGCAAGCCAACCGGCGATGGCACCGATGATGATGAAGACGAGCAGGCTTTCGACACCCATAGCGATTTCCTCCGAGCAAGAGGGCGACGGCGGAACGGAAAGCTCCGAATCGGCCTCGATATCAACAGCTTCAAGCTATTCGAAAGCGGCCGGCCTCGCCAGCGGCGCGCTCACTAATGCATGTCGCGCAAAAGTGGCCCCGGTTTTGCGAGAACGACATGCATAAAGCAAAGACCTAAAGCGCGTCGCCTGAATCCGCTCAAACGCGACGCGCTTTAGAGTAATTCCAGGAAAAGTGTAAAGCGGTTTTCCCGGGAAAAGCGCGTAGCGCTTTCCCTAGAGGATTGCGTCAAAACAAAGAGTTAGAGCAGCTCGCCGTTTCCGTGAAACGGTGAACTGCTCTAATCGTCACCGTCGCTTGCGGCAGGCCGCCAACTGGTCGGCTCGACCTTCTTTTGCGTGTGACTGTCGGTGTAGACCCACCAGCCGTCGTCGCGATATTGCGCGATGGATTCGTTGATCACGCCGTCGCTGTCCTTCCACGTGACGGAGACCTTGGAGCCGTCGGTCGGCGCGGTCGCTATGGACTTTCTGTCCGTCATGTCATCCCCCATTTGAGCCGACAAAACGCGGCAGCCTGCATCTGGTTCCAACCGGCCATCGGCAGCAGCTCGCGGAGACGACCGTCAGCTATGGGCGAAGATATCCTCTTCGTCCCAGCCCATCAGATCGAGTTTGGCACGCGTCGGCAGGAAGCGGAAGCAGGCATCGGCCTCCTTGGTCCGCCCATCGCGCGCCAACCGTCCGGCCAGCACATCGCGCAACCGGTGCAGATAGAGCACGTCGGAAGCGGCATATTCGAGCTGTTCGGGCGACAGCGTTTCGGCCGCCCAGTCTGACGATTGCTGCGCCTTGGACAGGCCGACGCCGAGAAGCTCGAAGCAGATGTCCTTCAGCCCGTGGCGGTCGGTGTAGGTGCGGGTCAGCCGCGAGGCGATCTTGGTGCAGAACACCGGCTCGGGCATCACGCCGAACGCATTGTAGAGCACGGCAAGGTCGAAGCGTCCGTAGTGGAACAGCTTGGTTATGCCGCGGTTCCTCAGCAGGCTGACGAGGTTCGGCGCCTTCTTCTGGCCGGGCGCGATCTGGATGACATCGGCGCTGCCGTCACCAGGCGAAATCTGCACCACGCACAGCCGATCGCGATGTGGGTTGAGCCCCAGCGTCTCGGTGTCGATGGCTACTGCCCCGACATTGTAGTGCGAGAGGTCGGGCAGATCATGCTTGTGGAAACGGATGTCGGCCATTGTCTTCTCCGGTCGAGCCTTGCGCGTCCCTTGACCCGCAAGGGACGCTATAGCGCTTTTGTCTTGTGGCCCGTCCTCGCCGCGATCCGCTGAAAAATCAACAGGAAAACGAGGGTCCCGCCGCTCAGCGCGTCAAGGCATCGAGAATCCGCGCCCAGGAGCGCTGGCCCTTGTGGAAGGAGCTGAGCTCGTATTTCTCGTTGGGCGAGTGGATGCGGTCGTCGTCGAGGCCGAACCCGACCAGGAGCGATTCCATGCCGAGATAGGTCTGGAAGTCGCCGACCACCGGAATCGACCCGCCGCTGCCCGTCGTCACCGCCGGCTTCGGCCATTCGTCGGACAGCGCATCCTTGGCCTTGGCCAGGAACGGCGAATCGTAGGAAAGCTGGATTGCCGGCGAGCCGCCATGCGGGTGGAATTCGACCGAGCAGTCGGCCGGAATCCGTTCCTTGACGAATTTCTGGAACGCCGCTCGGATTTTCTTGGGATCCTGCTTGTGGACGAGGCGGAAGGAGACTTTTGCCGAGGCTTCCGCCGCGATCACCGTCTTGAAGCCCTTGCCGGTGTAGCCGCCGATGATGCCGTTGAACTCGGCCGTCGGCCGCGCCCAGGTGAGTTCCAGCACCGAGCGCCCCTTTTCGCCCGACGGGATCGACAGGCCGACTGGTCCGAGGAACGTCTCGGCCGTCTCGCCAAGCGTCTCCCAGGATTTCAGGATCTGCGACGGCGTTTCCTCGACCCCGTCATAGAAACCGGGAATGGTGATGTGGCCGTCCTTGTCGTGGATATCGGCCAAAACCTTGACCAGGATGCGGATCGGGTTGGCGGCAGCACCGCCATAGAGGCCGGAATGCAGGTCACGGTCGGCGGCCTTGATCGTGATCTCCTCGCCGACCAGCCCGCGCAATCCGACGCAGATCGACGGCGTATCGCGGTCCCACATGCCGGTATCGCAGACCAGCGCGAAATCGGCCTTGAGTTCGTCGGCATTGGCCTCGAGGAACGGCTTCAGCGACGGCGAGCCGGATTCCTCCTCGCCCTCGAACAGGATGGTGATGCGGCAGGGCAGATTGCCGTGCACCTGCTTCCAGGCGCGGCAAGCCTCGACGAAGGTCATCAACTGGCCCTTGTCGTCGGCCGAGCCGCGTCCCGTGATCACCTTGTGGTCCGGTCCGACCTCCTTGACCGCGGGCGCGAACGGATCGCTTTCCCACAATTCGATCGGGTCGACCGGCTGTACGTCGTAATGACCATAGAACAGCACATGCGGCGCACCCGCCGGCCCGTCGTGATGGGCGACTACCATCGGGTGTCCCGGCGTATCACGCACGCTGGCGTCGAAGCCGATCAGCTTGAGTTCGGCCACCAGCCATTCCGCCGCCTTGCGGCAGTCGGCGGCATAGGCCGGATCGGTTGAGATCGACTTGATCCTGAGCAGGCCGAACAGGCGTTCGAGGCTCTGGTCGAGATTCTTGTCGAGACGGTCGAGGACGGGGGAAACTGCGGACATGTGTGAAGCCTTTCGATTCAGAACCGGAACCGTAAAGGCAGGACAGGAAAACGAAAAGCCCGCGATCGTTGGACCACGGGCTGCAAACGTCTGTCTGAGGTAAAAAAAGACCGCCGTGGTGGAGGGGGAACCACGGCGGCCTTCTACTCGAAACGATGCGGCAGCCCGGAGAGGGGGGATAGGCTGCCGCAGGTGTCCGGGATAGGCGGGGGACGGGCCTTGCTCCGGACTCGGCGAAAACTGCCGATGACCTTTATTTGTGTCTTTGAACGTGGCGATTCAAGGGCACGAAAATTACACTTTTGTAACATGGCCGTGAGCAGGCCGGCCCGCGGCCGTTCTGTCAGGGTGTTGCCGGAACCGATATTTGAGGCTGCCTTTGGCATGGACCAAGCCGCCGCGCCGCGCTATCCCTGCCGACATGAAAAAAGGCGATCATCTCTTCCTTGTCGACGGCTCCGGCTACATCTTCCGTGCCTATCATGCGCTACCGCCACTAACCCGCAAATCCGACGGTCTGCCGGTCGGCGCCGTTTCCGGCTTCTGCAACATGCTGTGGAAGCTGATGCTCGACGCCCGCAACACCGATGTAGGCATTGTGCCGACGCATTTCGCGGTCATTTTCGACTATTCGTCGAAAACCTTTCGCAACCACCTTTACCCCGAATACAAGGCCAACCGCTCGGCCCCGCCGGAAGACCTGATCCCGCAATTCGGCCTGATCCGCCAGGCGACCAGGGCGTTCAACCTGCCTTGCATCGAGATCGAAGGCTACGAGGCCGACGATCTGATCGCCACCTATGCCAGGCTTGCCCGTGAAGCAGGCGGCGACACCACCATCATCTCCTCCGACAAGGACCTGATGCAGCTGGTCGGCGACACGGTCGGCATGTACGACCCGATGAAGGACCGCCAGATCGGCATTCCGGAGGTCATCGAGAAATGGGGCGTGCCGCCGGAGAAAATGGTCGACCTGCAGGCGCTGACCGGCGATTCCGTCGACAATGTGCCTGGTGTGCCCGGCATCGGGCCGAAGACGGCGGCACAACTGCTCGAGCAGTTCGGCGACCTCGACACGCTGCTGGCCCGCGCCGGCGAGATCAAGCAGGACAAGAGGCGCGAATCCATCATCGCCAACGCCGACAAGGCGCGTATTTCGCGTCAGTTGGTGACGCTGATGAACGACGTGCCGGTGGCCGAGGGGCTGGACGATTTCGTCCTGCATGCGCCGGACGGACCGAAGCTGATCGGCTTCCTCAAGACGATGGAATTCACCTCGCTGACCCGCCGCGTGGCGGAGGCGACCAGCACCGAGGTCGGTGACGTCCAGGCCGTCGCGGTGACCGTCGAGCGCGCCGATAACGCGCATGGCCCCGATGTCGGTGCTGGAGCTTCCAGCGAGGCGCGACCTGCCGGGACCGGCCAAGACGGCGCGGCAGACGGGGCGCCGGGCACCGAGAAACCCATCAGCGGCGACACCCCTTCCCTGCTCGCCGCGCTGCGTCTAGAGCGTGCGGCCACCCGCAAGATCGATACATCGGCCTATCACTGCATCCGCGATGTCGCGACCTTGAAAGCTTGGGTCGCGGAGGCAACCGGGACTGGCCTTGCCGCTTTCGACGTCAGGGCGACGTCGGCCGATCCGATGCAAGCCGAGTTGATCGGCATATCCATCGCCACGGCGCCCGGCCGCGCCGCCTACATTCCTTTCACCCACAAGAGCGGCAACGGCGACCTGCTCGGCGGCGGCGTGGTCGAAAACCAGATTCCTCTCCGCGAGGCGCTGGCCCTGCTGAAACCGCTGCTGGAAGACAGGTCGGTTCTCAAGATCGCGCAGAACCTGAAATACGATCTTGTCGTCATGAGCCGCTATGGCATCGATGTTGCGCCGTTCGACGACACCATGCTGATCTCCTACGTGCTCGATGCCGGCACGCCCCATGGTCACGGCCTGGACTCGCTTGCCGAGAAATGGCTGGGTCATACCCCTCTCCTGCTCAAGGACGTCACCGGCTCCGGCAAAAGCTCCGTCGGTTTCGATCAGGTCGACATCGACAAGGCGACCGCTCATGCCGGCGAAGACGCCGATATGACGCTGCGGCTCTGGCTGGTGCTGAAACCGCGGCTCGCCGCCAAGGGGCTGGTGTCGGTCTATGAGCGGCTGGAACGGCCGCTGGTGCCGGTGCTGGCGCGCATGGAACAGCGCGGCATCTCTGTCGACCGGCAGATCCTGTCGCGGCTGTCAGGCGAACTGGCGCAGGGCGCCGCCCGGCTGGAAGAAGAAATCTATCAGCTCATCGGCGAGCGCATCAACATCGGCTCGCCAAAACAGCTCGGCGACATCCTGTTCGGTCGCATGGGTCTGCCCGGTGGCTCTAAAACCAAGACCGGCCAGTGGTCGACCTCGGCGCAACTTCTCGAAGACCTCGCCGCCGAGGGCCATGAACTGCCGCGCAAGATCGTCGACTGGCGCCAGCTGACCAAGCTCAAGTCGACCTATACCGATGCGCTGCCAGGCTTCATCCACCCCGACACCAAGCGCGTCCACACCTCCTACGCGCTGGCCGCGACGACGACGGGACGCTTGTCATCCTCCGACCCGAACTTGCAGAACATTCCGGTGCGCACCGCCGAAGGTCGCAAGATCAGGACCGCCTTCATCACCGACAAGAGCCATCGGCTGGTCTCGGCCGACTACAGCCAGATCGAGTTGCGCGTCCTCGCCCATGTCGCCGAGATTCCGCAACTGCGGCAGGCCTTTGCCGACGGCGCCGACATCCACGCTATCACTGCGTCGGAAATGTTCAATGTGCCGGTCGAGGGCATGCCTTCGGAAGTCCGCCGCCGCGCCAAGGCGATCAATTTCGGCATCATCTACGGCATTTCGGCCTTCGGTCTCGCCAACCAGCTGTCGATCCCGCGCGAGGAAGCGAGCAACTACATCAAGAAATACTTCGAGCGCTTCCCCGGCATCCGCGACTACATCGAGGAGACCAAGGCCTACGCTCGCGAGCACGGCTTCGTCGAAACCATCTTCGGGCGCCGCATCCACTATCCCGATATAAGATCGTCCAATCCCTCGCTCCGCGCGTTCAACGAACGCGCCTCGATCAACGCCCGCCTGCAAGGCACCGCCGCCGACATCATCCGCCGCGCCATGATCCGCATGGAGGAGGCGCTGGAAAAAGCGGGCCTTTCAGCACGCATGCTGTTGCAGGTGCATGACGAACTGATCTTCGAGACCGTAGAGGCCGAAGTCGAGGCGACGATCCCGGTCGTGCGTCACGTCATGGAAAACGCGGCGATGCCTGCGGTATCGATGTCGGTGCCGCTACATGTCGACGCGCGCGCCGCCAACAACTGGGACGAGGCGCATTGATGCATATTACCCTAACCTACAAGGGTCCCGTGCAAGGCAATGCGAGAAAGCAGAGCGATGTGTGGCGACTCAGAAAATCGTTTCACAAACAATTATGTAAGCTCAGTTCGACGGATGAGTTCGGCTATGTCGAGAAATATGCCGACCAGGAAACAGAAAATCTACATCCAAATATTGGCATCGAGGTCGCCAACTCGCGATACGTTCCGTTTGTTACATCTAAGATGAAAACCCGCTGCTCACTTTACATCAGAGTACTGAGAGGCGTTAGGCAATACAATCCAGTACTCGGAAACGTCGATCTGGACAACAGAGTAAAAACACTAATTGATGCACTGCGAGCTCCCCAACAAGTGAGCGAGACAAAAGAATCCGACGGAACAGTCAAATAGTCCTCCTAGAAGACGACTCTCTGATCGATGGAATAACAGTGAAATCAGACCACTACTTAGATGAGGATGACGATGGCGTCGTTTTGGCAATTGTAACTGCTAATATCCATCTCGCGCATGCGACTTGGGCCAATATGCATCTAGGCTCAGGACCTATTAAAACTCTTGCGGCGACGCCAAACGGCTGATTCATTTGCGGTGCGAGGAGGCGCTGCAATGAGTGATTTGATCTGGCTGTCGGAGGCGCAGATGCGTCGGATCGAGCG
>NZ_RZRQ01000104.1:0-18713 GCF_003997785.1 Mesorhizobium sp. M7D.F.Ca.US.004.01.2.1
GCACCTGGCTGTTCGTCGACAGAAGCCGCAATTCCAGCCGCCTTTGGTGCGACATGGCGGTGTGCGGCAACAGGCAGAAGGCAAGTCGTCACTATCGTCGCCGCCGCATGGCGGAAAATGAGGTCAAGGATGTCTAGAGGTCTTTCCCGTTCGATCGTTGTCGGCGCGGCACTCATTGCCGCCGTGGCGCTCGGCGCCTGCCGCGATACCGGCAACGCCGAAGGCAAGCTGTTCGAGATTTCCGGCAAGATATTCGTCTTCAACTACCGCCTCGCCAGGGCGACCTATGTGGTGACGCTGCGGCCGCTGCAGCCGATGGGAGAGGGCCAGGTCGCGATCGCCAGCTTCCAGGATCCCGCCGGTGGCGCGCCTCTGGTGGTCGAGCAAAAGGTGTGGCCAAAGCTCGACAAGGTGACGCTGGAGAGCCCGGCGCTGACCTGCGTCGTCAAGAACAAGCCCTATGCGATTGCCATCAGCATCAAGGATGCCGACGGTGCGGTTCTGCAGAAGATCGACACCACGCTGATGTCGACGGAAGACCAGTCGGTCCTGCCCGACCGGCCACTGGTCATCGACCAGCTCTATACCGCCAATCCCGATCTCGTCGGCCATCCCGACGGCAAGCTGCCGGGCGAACCGAAGCCGGATTGCTCGAAGGGCAGCTGACGCATCGCTGCCCGGCCCTGGCTGCAGCTGAAATTTTCGTGCGCCGGGAAACATCCGCTGGTCGGTTTCGTGCGGGATTCGAGATGGCCACGGACTGTTCGTTGCGCGTTGCCTGGTACCTGCGATTTTGTTTGACCTGCCTTGCAAGGGGAGAAAGGATGCGTCATCCGACCCCGACGTTGGCTGCCTGCCCCCGCGCGGCCTCCGCAGAGGAAATTCCTGATGACGCTGCATGACGTCGCGCTCGACGACAAGTTCGACCTTGGAAAGGAGCGCATCTTCCTGTCCGGCGCGCAGGCGGTCATCCGCATGCTACTGATGCAGCGCGAGCGTGATCGCCGCGCCGGCCTGAACACGGCCGGCTTCGTCTCCGGCTATCGCGGTTCGCCGCTCGGCGGCCTCGACATGCAGCTGTGGAAGGCGAAGAAGCAGCTCGCTCAGGCCGACATCGTCTTCCAGCCCGGGCTCAACGAGGAGCTTGCCGCCACCGCTTGCTGGGGATCGCAGCAGACCGAATTGCTGGGCGAGGGCACCCATGACGGTGTCTTTTCGGTCTGGTACGGCAAGGGGCCGGGTGTCGATCGCTCCGGCGATGTGTTCCGCCATGCCAATCTCGCCGGCTCGTCCAGACATGGCGGTGTGCTCGCCCTGATGGGCGACGACCATATGGCCGAATCCTCGACCAATGCGCATGCCACCGAATTCCTGTTCGTCGACACGATGGTGCCGATCCTCAACCCGGCAGGCGTCCAGGAGATTATCGACTACGGGCTCTACGGCTTTGCCATGTCGCGCTTTGCCGGCACCTGGGCGGCGATCAAATGCGTCAAGGACAACATCGAATCGACGGCCTCGGTCGATGCCTCGCTCGAGCGGCTGAACATCGTCGTGCCTGAGTTCGATATGCCGCCCGGCGGTCTCAACATCCGCCACGAGATCGACATGCTCGGCCAGGAGGAGCGGCTGCATGAGCACAAGCGCGCCGCGGCCTCGGCGTTCATCCATGCCAACGGGCTGAACCGAATCGTCTATTCGGGCGGCCGCAACCCGAAAATCGGCATCATCACGCTGGGCAAGAGCTATCTCGATGTCCGCCAGGCGCTGGAGGACATCGGCATCGACGAGGCGGCCGCCAACCGCATCGGTGTGCGGCTGTTCAAGGTCGGCTGCCCCTGGCCGCTCGATCTGCATCACATCGCTGATTTTGCCCGCGGCCTCGACACCATCGTCGTCGTCGAGGAAAAGCGCTCGCTGATCGAGGTGCAGCTGCGCGAAAGCCTTTACGGCACCGCAACGCAGCCGGTCATTGTCGGCAAGAAGGATGAGCGCGGCGACTGGCTGTTCCCGGCCAAGGGTGCGCTCGACCCCAACGAGATCGCCATCGCGCTTGGCGAGAGGATCGTCAAAACCATCGGTCCGTCCGAAGAGATCTCGGCGCGGGTGGCAAAGCTGCGCCAGTTCCAGGCAATGCTGGCCGACGCCACCGACATCGGCTCGCGCACGCCGTTCTTCTGTTCCGGTTGCCCGCACAATTCGTCCACCAAGGTGCCGGACGGCTCGATCGCCGCGGCCGGCATTGGTTGCCATTTCATGGCGCTGTGGATGGACCGCAACACCGTCGGGTTCACGGCCATGGGCGGCGAGGGCGCGCAGTGGGTCGGCCAGGCGCCGTTCTCGAAGCGTGGCCACATCTTCCAGAATCTCGGCGACGGCACCTACAACCATTCCGGCACGCTGGCGATCCGCTTCGCGCTGTCGACCGACGCCAACATCACCTACAAGATTCTCTACAACGACGCCGTCGCCATGACCGGCGGCCAGCCGCACGAAGGCGGCCTGACCGTCGACATGATCGCCCGGCAGGTACGCGCGGAGGGCGTCGACCGCATCGCCATCGTCACCGATGAGCCGGACAAATATGCCGGGAAGGCTGAATTCCCGGCCGGTGCCAGCATTCATCACCGCGACGACCTGGATCTCGTCCAGCGCCAGCTGCGCGACGTCCAGGGCGTTTCCGTGCTGCTCTATGACCAGACCTGCGCCGCCGAAAAGCGCCGCCGCCGCAAGCGCGGCACATTCCCTGATCCCGACAAGCGGGTCTTCATCAACGAGCTGGTCTGCGAAGGCTGCGGCGATTGCGGCGTGCAGTCGAACTGCGTCTCGATCCAGCCGGTCGAAACCGAATTCGGCCGCAAGCGCAAGATCGACCAGTCGAGCTGCAACAAGGATTTCTCCTGCGTCAACGGCTTCTGCCCGTCCTTCGTCACCGTGCACGGCGCCAAGATCCGCAAGGCCGAGGGCCTGGCCGGCAAGGCCGATCCGCTGGAAGGCGTGCCGGTGCCGGCCGAATTCCCGCTTGGCGAGCAGGGCTGGGCAGCGATCATCGACGGCGTCGGCGGCACCGGCGTCGTCACCGTCGGTGCGGTGCTCGGCATGGCGGCGCATCTCGAGGACAAGGGCTGCGGCATGATCGACATGGCCGGCCTCGCACAGAAGGGCGGTTCGGTGTTCACCCATGTCCGCATCGCCCGCACCCCGGACGACATCCATGCCATCCGCGTCTCGGCCGGCAAGGCCGATCTCGTGCTTGGCTGCGACCTCGTCGTCTCGGGCGCCAAGAAGGTGCTGACCGCGGTGCGTGAGGGCCACACCATCTTTGTCGCCAACACCGCCGAGATCATGCCCGGCGAGTTCGCCCGTTCGGCGGATTTTTCGTTGCCGATAGAGCGGCTGAAGAAGGCGATCCGTGCAGCCGCGGGCGACGACAAGGCGCATTTCTTCGACGCCACCCGCACCGCCACAGCACTTTTCGGCAATTCGCTCGGCGCCAACATGTTCATGCTCGGCTTTGCCTTCCAGCATGGCGGCCTGCCGCTGTCGGCCGAGGCCGTCGAGAAGGCGATCGAGCTCAATGGCGAAGCCGTGGCGATGAACATCGCCGCCTTCCGCTGGGGCCGCCGCGCCGCCCATCAGCCGGATTTCGTGCACGGCCTCGTCGCCCAGCCGGGTCCAACCGTCGCTGGCAAGACCGGCCAGGCTACCGATGTCGCCGAGACGCTGGACGATATCATTGCCCGCCGGGTCGCTTTCCTGACCGCCTATCAGAATGCCGCCTATGGCAGGCGTTATGCCGAGAAACTGGCCGTTTTGCGCGCCGCCGAAACGAAGGCCGTGCCTGGTTCGACCGTGGTGTCGGAAGCTGCCGCCAGGAACCTGTTCAAGCTGATGGCGATCAAGGACGAATACGAGGTGGCGCGTCTTTACACGGACGGCTCTTTCGCCGCTGAACTGGGAAAACAGTTCCAGAGCTACGAAAAGCTCGAATTCCATCTCGCGCCGCCGATCATGGGCCGCCGCGGCAATGACGGCAGCCCTAGGAAATCGAGCTTCGGGCCCTGGATGATGAAGGGTTTTCGCCTGCTGGCGGCGATGAAGGGCCTGCGCGGCACCGCCTTCGACCTGTTCGGCTACACCGCCGAGCGGCGCATGGAGCGGCAGCTTCTTGCTCGGTACGAGGCGGATCTGGAACTCATCGCCGGATCGCTGGCCCCGGCCAGGGTCGATGCGGCGGTTGCGCTGGCATCGGTGCCAGCTCTCATTCGCGGCTATGGCCACGTCCGCCAAGCCAGCGCGGAAAAGGCCGCCGGCGAGCGCCAAAGACTGCTCGAACGCCTGTCGGGCACGCCTGCGCGGCCGAAACTTCAAGCCGCCGAATGATCGATACGCCTTGTTTACCTGAACGACAGTTTCCTCACTTTCCGTTGCGTCACCCGGCTTGACGGCGGGGGCGTGAGGGCCTCTCTAAATCTTTCTTAAGGCGGATGTGACACTGCTTGGGTCCCCAAGGGTTGGGATTCAGGCGTTGAATCTGAGAAAAAAGAACGAGATCCCGGTCGACGTCTACATTCCGTTCGTGGAAACCCTGTTTCGCGACGGGCTGACGCTTTCGATCGGATTCTTTGCCCAAACGCTGCTGGTAGTGCTGGTTTACTGGAAAACCAGGGATCCGGCCTATCTCGCGGTCACCCTCGGATTGCTGACCGTCGCCTTCCTTCGTCTTCGCAACATCAGGAAATATCGTCACGCTCCGTCGCCTCAAAATTGGGAAGAGGCGCGTCGCCGCGAGAACGACTACATACTGTACGGCTCGATGCATGGCTTCATGCTTGGTGCCTTTTGCTTTGTCGGCATCTACCTTGCCTATGACTCATTCGCGGAGATAGCTGCCGTCTGCGTGACGCTTGCCTCCGCCACGTCTATTGCTGGCCGCAACTATGGTTCGCCCAGGATGGTCGTGATCTTCATCATGACCATGACCTGGCCGATCTCGCTGGGCTTCATCCTGCGTGGCGATCCTTATCACTTCATTCTCGGCCTGCTTTCGGCGCCATTTCTTTTTGCCATCAAGCGCTTCGCCGATCTGGTCCGCGAGGTGCTTTTCGCTGCCCTGTCCGAGGAAAAGAAGGCCAATCGCATCGCCCAGCGCTTCAACCGGGCGCTCAACACCATGTCGCATGGGCTTGTCATGCTTGGCCCTGACGGCCGCGTCGCGGTGGCCAATGCCGAGGCCGCGCATCTGATGTCGCTGAAGTCGCCGGACGCGCTGCTCGGGCGGTCGATCCATGGTCTTTTGATGCGTGGCGTCGCCGGCGGCATGCTGGCGCCCAAGGATTGCCGCTATATCGAAGCTCAGCTGACCCGCGCCCTGCGCGAGGGCCGCGACCGCAAGGTGCTGGTTTCCCTCGCCAACGGCCAGCACTACGAATTCTCGGCTCGCGAAGGCAGCCAGGAGCTGGGTGTCATCACCTTCGAGGACGTCACCGCCCGTGTCGAGGCGGAAGACAAGATCCGCTTCATGGCACGCTACGACAATCTCACCGGCCTGCCCAACCGCGCCTATTTCCACGAACTTATCGGCGAGGCCATGGTATCAGGCGATCGCGACCGTCTCTGCGGCCTTGCGGTGCTTGACCTCGACGATTTCAAGAGCGTCAACGACACGCTTGGCCATCCGATCGGCGACGGCTTGATCTACGCCGTTGCCGAGCGGCTTGCCGCCATTGCCGGGCAAGGCATCACGGTCAGCCGTTTCGGCGGCGACGAGTTCATGATCTTCTTCGACCGCGTCGAGGACGAGAGCCATCTGACCAGCCAGCTCGACGAGATTTTCGCCGAACTGCAGGGGGAGGTGGACGTCGCCGGTCACGGGCTGCGCATCCAGGCCAGCGGCGGCGCGGTGCTGTCGCGGGTCAAGGACACCGATGTCGACGCCATGATCGTCAAGGCGGACCTGGCGCTCTACAAGGCCAAGGAGCTCGGCAAGAACAGCTGGCGGCTGTTCGAAGCCTCGATGGATGCCGCCTTCCGCAACCGTCAGCTGATGAAGGCGGATCTGCGCAGCGCGGTGGAAAGCAAGGGCTTGCGGGTGGTCTATCAGCCGATCGTGGCGATGAGCACCATGCGTATCGCCAGCTGCGAGGCGCTGTGCCGGTGGGACCATCCCGATCTCGGACCGGTCTCGCCCAGCATCTTCATTCCATTGGCCGAGGAAATGGGCATCATTTCCGAGATCAGCACCTTCGTGCTGCAGGCAGCCTGCGCCGAATGCGCCAAATGGCCGGACCAGACCAGCGTCTCGGTCAATCTTTCCGCCAAGGATTTCCGCAACCGCGACGTCATCCAGAAGGTTCGCGATGCGTTGGCCAGCACCGGCCTCGCGGCCGGCCGGCTCGAGATCGAGGTCACCGAAACGGCGCTGCTCGACGACAAGTCGCTGACGCGCCAGTACATCGAGGAGCTGAAGCAGATTGGCGTGCGCATCGCGCTCGACGATTTCGGCACCGGCTATTCGAGCCTGAGCTACCTGCACAAGCTGCCGCTCGACAAGATCAAGATCGACCGCTCGTTCCTGATGGACGTCACCCAGAATCCCCGTTCGCTCGAGCTGCTCAAGGGCATCGTCAACCTGTCGCGGCCGCTGGGGCTTTCGGTGACCGTCGAAGGGGTCGAGACCTTCGAGCAGCTCAAGATTCTGGCGCTGCAGGTCAAGCCCGACCTTGTCCAGGGGTTCCTTTTCGGTTCGGCGCTCAGCGCCTCCGGCATCGAGACCATGTCGACCACGGTCTGGCCCTTCGCCAAGGACATCAACACAGCCAAGAGGGCGGCGCGCCGCTGATCTACTGACAGAGAAGTGATGCTTTTTCGTAAAATTTTACGAATTGTTAACGTTAACGATGAGTAAACAACGCCTGTCCCATTTTCATCTTTACATCCCGGGGGCCTGTCGTAGGGTTGAACTGCGGCGGCAACTTACGGGGATGCACGATGGATGCGCAGTTGACAGCGCTTCGCCAAGCGGCGGGCGCGGACGGAGAAAATTCGTCCGATAGCATGTCGAGATTTGCTCGAAATGTCTCGGCAATGCTAGAACGCACAGAGTATCGCCGCTGCGACAAGGGCGAAGATCTCGAAGACATCTACAGGTTGCGCTACAAGTCCTATCGGCTGAGCGATATGGTGGTGGAAAACCCAGATCATATTGTGCATGACGAGCTCGACGAAGCCGAAAATTGCTCGAAGTTCGGCATTTACATTGACGGGGAACTGGTCAGCACGCTCCGCATCCATCATGCCTGCAGCGCGACCCCGCAATCGCCCTCAACCACGGTCTATGGTGACATCTTGCGGCCGATGCTCGCCGCCGGCGCGCATTTCACCGACCCGAGCCGCTTTGCCGCCGACCCCGACTGGTCAAAGGTCTATCCGCAGATTCCCTATCTGACGTTGCGCCTCGCCGGTATGGCTTGCTTCTATTTCGATGCACCTTACTGCCTGTCGACCATCCGGCCGGAACATGCGGGTTTCTACCGTCGCATCTACTGTTCGGAGCAGATCGGCGAGCTGCGCGACTATCCAGGCCTGAACTACAAGGTCGTGCTCTACAGGGCCAACGTCAACGCGATCCGCGAGCGCTCCTTCTCTCGGTTCCCGTTCTTCCGCTCGACACCTATGGAGCAGCGCATGCTGTTCGAGACGCCTGGTGCGGGCGAACTGGCGCCGCTGACCATCCTGCCAACGGCAAAGTATTTTCGCGAAGCCGCTTGAGGCCACGCGATTTTTGGCGAATGCCTGGAGCTTTCCGGCCGGATTCGCGTTCTGATGACGGCGGGGCGTTGCCCCCCCGGCGTCTCCATTTCGACGGATTTGTCAAAAGGAACCCGACATGACCATTTCCACGCTTGCGCTCACCCCGCTCATCTCGCTGATCGCCGGCGTGCTGATTCTCGTGATGCCAAGGCTGTTGAACTACATCGTCGCGCTCTATCTGATCGTCGTCGGACTGCTCGGGCTTTTCCCGCATCTTGTCGGCTGACAGCGCCGTTTGAGGCGGCGCCAGCGTTCGCCTAGACCGCTTTCGGAGGATCTTTCCGATCAGGCACCCGGATCCGGGGCGGATTCCAGCGCGCGTCGGCAGCCGGCTTCAATTTTCCTTTGAGGCAGTTGTCGGCTGCGATGCGGCAATAGCGCCATTGCTCTCGGCCCGGCTTTTCGCTATGTGCCTGAAAGATGTCTTCGAAGGGGTATTCCTATGGCTGATCACTCGCCGACCGGTCCTGTCGAACTGGGCGCGAAGATGGACTATGCAGAGCATGACCGCACCTATGCGGGCTTCCTCGCACTGGCCAAGTATGGATCGCTTTTCTGCGGAGCCCTGCTTCTGGCGATGGCCTTCGGTTTCTTCGCGGGCGGCTTCTTCTCGGCGACTATCCTGTTCGTGCTGATTCTGGCCGTCGGCGCCTTTATCCTCCGATAGATTTTTCCGACACCTTGTCCATGGCGCCGCCGCGAGGCCGGCCGGCGTCTTGCGGGAAACAGCTTCCGGCCGAAAGGATCATGCGGTGGGACAGACGGTTTTCATCCCTCGTGAACTCGATGCCAACGAGCCGCGCGTCGCGGCCTCGCCCGATACGGTGAAACGGTTGGCGGCGCTGGGCTTCGACGTCATTGTCGAGGCGGGGGCCGGGCTGGATTCGCGCATCATCGATGCCGATTATGCGAGCGCCGGCGCTGCCATCGGCAAGGCTTCAGATGTCGCCAAGGCCGATGTGGTGCTGAAGGTGCGTCGGCCCAGTGATGCCGAACTGAAGAGCTACAAGCCCGGTACGGCGGTCATCGCCATCATGGATCCCTACGGCAATGATGCCGCCGTTGCAGCTCTTGCCAAGGCCGGCGTCACCGCCTTTTCGATGGAATTCATGCCGCGCATCACCCGCGCCCAGTCGATGGACGTGCTGTCTAGCCAAGCCAATCTCGCCGGCTACCAGGCGGTGATCGACGGCGCTTCGGAATATGATCGCGCATTGCCGATGATGATGACGGCGGCGGGCACGGTGCCGGCGGCAAAGGTCTTCATCATGGGCGTCGGCGTTGCCGGCCTGCAGGCAATCGCCACCGCGCGCCGGCTTGGTGCGGTCGTCACCGCCACCGACGTTCGTCCCGCCGCCAAGGAACAGGTCGCCTCGCTCGGCGCAAAGTTCCTCGCGGTCGAGGACGAGGAATTCAAGGCGGCCGAAACGGCCGGCGGCTACGCCAAGGAAATGTCGAAGGAATACCAGGCCAAGCAGGCGGCACTCACATCAGAGCATATCGCCAAGCAGGACATCGTCATCACCACGGCGCTGATCCCGGGCCGGCCAGCGCCGAAACTGGTGTCGGCGGCCATGGTCGCCTCGATGAAGCCGGGTTCGGTGCTCGTCGATCTGGCGGTCGAACGCGGCGGCAATGTCGAGGGCGCGGAAGCCGGCAAGGTCGTCACCACCGCCAACAACGTCAAGATCGTCGGCCATCTCAATGTGCCCGGTCGCATCGCCGCGTCGGCCTCGCTGCTTTACGCCAGGAACCTGTTTGCCTTCCTCGAAACGCTGGTCGACAAGGCGACGAAGACGCTTGCCATCAATCGCGACGACGATCTGGTCAAGGCAACGATGCTGACCGATGGCGGCAAGGTGGTTCATCCAGCCTTCGCCAAGGCCGATCAGCAGCCGCGTGTCGAGCCGGCCGCGATCCCGGCCGCCACCATGGTCGCCGACGCTTCAGTCAAACCTGCCACTGCAAAGAAGGCCGCGCCCAAGAAGGCGGCCGCACCCAAGTCGCCCTCGTCGAAGCCGAAAGGGATCGCGTGATGGACCAGACCCTGCAGAAAGCCCTCGACCAGCTCGACCAGGCCTCCGCCGCAGTTCGGCTGGCAGTGCACAATATGGCGACCATGCCCGGTGGCGCCGATGCGGCGGGTGACGCCGCGCATGCGCTCTCCGGCGGCGCCATCGATCCCTTCGTCTTCCGCTTCGCCATCTTCGTGCTGGCGATCTTCGTCGGCTATTACGTCGTCTGGTCGGTGACGCCGGCGCTGCACACACCGCTGATGGCCGTCACCAACGCCATCTCGTCTGTCATCGTCGTCGGCGCACTGCTGGCCGTCGGCATCGCCGCTTCCGGCATCGCCGCCGGCTTCGGCTTCGTCGCGCTGATGCTGGTGTCGGTCAATATCTTCGGCGGCTTCCTCGTCACCCAGCGCATGCTGGCCATGTACAAGAAGAAGGACAAGTAGAGCGCCATGAACGCCAACTTCGCGTCCTTCCTCTATCTGGTCTCCGGCGTCCTGTTCATCATGGCGTTGCGCGGCCTGTCGCATCCGACCACCAGTCGGCAGGGCAATCTCTACGGCATGATCGGCATGGGCATCGCCATCGCCACCACACTGGCGCTGGCGACCCCGTCCGCTGGCCGTTTCGGCTTGATCGTGCTCGGCCTTGCCATTGGCGGCGGCGTCGGTGCGGTCACCGCGCGCCGCATCGCCATGACCTCGATGCCACAGTTGGTCGCTGCTTTCCACTCGCTGGTCGGCCTCGCCGCCGTCATGGTGGCGGCAGCCGCCATCTATGCCCCGGAAAGCTTTGGCATCGGCACGGATGGCGACATCCACGCCCAGGCCCTGATCGAGATGAGCCTTGGCCTCGCCATCGGCGCCATCACCTTCACTGGCTCGGTCATCGCCTTCCTCAAGCTCGACGGCCGCATGTCGGGCAAGCCGATCATGATCGGCGGCCGCCACTTCATCCACGCGGCACTTGCCATCGCGCTCGTCGTCTTGATCGTGCTGCTGGTCACCACCGAGTCCAAGCTGGTGTTCTGGCTGATCGTTGCCGCCTCGCTGGTGCTTGGCATACTCTTGATCATCCCGATCGGCGGCGCGGACATGCCGGTCGTCGTCTCGATGCTCAACTCCTATTCGGGCTGGGCGGCGGCGGCCCTCGGCTTCACGCTCGGCAATCTGGCGCTGATCATCACCGGCGCGCTGGTCGGCTCATCCGGCGCGATCCTGTCCTACATCATGTGCAAGGGCATGAACCGCTCCTTCATCTCGGTCATCCTCGGCGGCTTCGGCGGCGAGACTACCGCCACGGCGGACGACGGCATCGAGCGCACGGTCAAGCAGGGCTCGGCCGACGACGCCGCCTATCTGATGATGAACGCCCAGAAGGTCATCATCGTGCCCGGCTATGGCATGGCGGTTGCCCAGGCGCAGCACGCGCTGCGCGAAATGGCCGACAAGCTCAAGGCCAACGGCGTCGACGTCAAATATGCTATCCACCCGGTCGCCGGCCGCATGCCCGGCCACATGAACGTGCTGCTCGCGGAAGCCAACGTGCCTTATGACGAAGTGTTCGAGCTTGAGGACATCAACTCCGAATTCGCGCAGGCCGATGTCGCCTATGTCATCGGCGCCAACGACGTCACCAACCCGTCCGCGCGTGACGACAAGTCGTCGCCGATCTACGGCATGCCGATCCTCGACGTCGACAAGGCCCGCACCTGCCTGTTCGTCAAGCGCTCGCTCGGCTCCGGCTATGCCGGCATCGACAACACGCTGTTCTACAAGGACGGCACCATGATGCTGCTCGGCGACGCCAAGAAGATGACCGAGGAAATCGTCAAGGCCATGGATCACTGATAGGCGATCAGCACTGAGACAAGAAACGCCCGGCTTCGCGCCGGGCTTTTTCTTGGCTGACAGCGGTTTCAAGGCTACGATGACGACGTCCCGTCTCACCGACGGGATTGTCGTCAACGGAGACGCTGATGCCCGATCCCGTCGCATCGCCGGTCACCGCAAAAGCACCGCACAAGCTGAGCCAGGCGGTGGTGATCGTGCATGGCATGGGCGAACAGCGGCCGATGGATACGTTGCGCGGCTTTGTCCAGACTGTCTGGAGCCATGATCCCAGCCGCGCGCCGTTTTATGCCCATGTCGCCGATCCGGCCGATCCCACCGGCGCGAAGATCAACCAGAGCTGGATCACCCCCGACAGCCGGACAAATTCATACGAACTTCGCCGCATCACCACGCCTTACGATGTCGAAGGCCGTCGCACCGATTTCTACGAGCTCTACTGGGCCGACATCACGCAGGGCACGACGCGGGGGCGGCTTGCCGCCTGGGTGACAAACCTGCTGTGGCGCAAGCTCGCCGACATTCCGCGCGACGCCCGCAAGCTCTATCTCGTCACTCTTCTTGCCGTCATCGTCGTCCTGTGCGCGATGCTCGCGCTCGCGACCTCGGTTTGGCAGCACTATATCTCCTGGGCCGCCGCTCTGTTCGTCACCATCCTGGCCTCGTTCATCATCTGGGCGGTGGACCGGTTTGGCCTTCCCTATTTCGGCGATGTCGCCGCCTATGTGCGTGCCGAAGCGGCGACGGTCGAAAAGCGCGCACTGATCCGCGACCGCGGCCTGAGGCTGCTGAAGCGTCTGATGATGGACGACAGCTACGACCGGATCGTGCTGGTCTCGCACAGCCTTGGATCGATGATCGCCTATGACCTGCTGCAGATATTGTGGGCCGATTTCAGGCCCCGAAAACTGGAGGCCATCCGCGACAAGGCGAAACTGAAGGCGATTCACGCTATCGACAAGGCGACGCTTGTTGCCGACGGTTCGGCTTGGCCCGGCAGCCTGGACGATCTCGCCGGCTTCCGGCGCGATCAGTGGGAGCTCTACCGGCAGCTGCGCACTGGCGATGCCGACCATCGGCCCTGGAAGATCAGCGATTTCGTCACGCTTGGCAGCCCGCTGACCCACAGCGAATTTCTGGTGACGTACAATCTCGCCGAATTCAGGCGCGGCATTGCCGAGCGGCTGTTCTCGGCGTGCCCGCCGATTGCCGAAGGGGCAGCGGCTGGCGGCACCGTGCTCTATCAGGAAGGCCGCAACCGTTCGGGCAAGCCGCAGCGCGCCGTGCATCATGGCGCGGTGTTTGCGGCGACGCGCTGGACCAACATCTTCGACCGCGGCAATGGCTGGCTTACGGGCGATCCGATCTCCGGGCCGATGGCGGAAAATTTCGGTCCGGGTGTGGAGAATATCCAGGTCGAGCTGCGCGGCTCACGTGGTCGCGTCTTCACCCACACGCTGTACTGGTCGTTGGCGGCGACCGGTGTCGAAGTCGCAGCCGGCGCTCGCTCGCATCTTGCCGTGCTGCGTGACGCTGTCGACCTTGGCCGCAAGCTGGAGCCGAGCCAGGCGGAAGCGCCGGCTATGACTTCCGAAAAATGAGAACGGCGAACGGGATCGATACTCCACGCGCCGCCTGGCAATTCAAACAGAAAATCCACCCCGGGGCTTTGGCCCGGAGTGGATCGATCTGCTTCAGGTCCAGATCAGCGGCTGGTCAGGAACACCGCTTCTTCATCATCGCGCTGCCTGCCGCCGAGAGCGGCTGCCGCACTGGCGATGAAGGCGCCGATCACCAGCGACAAGGCACCGAGCAAGGCAAAAGTCGCGCTGCCCTTCCTGGCGGTGTCGGCGGCCTGTTGTGCCTTGACCTTGGCGTCCTGGACCTTGGCGACTAGGGCATTGACACGTGCCTTGGCGTCAGCCTCGGAGAGGCCGGT
Organism: Mesorhizobium sp. M7D.F.Ca.US.004.01.2.1; assembly: GCF_003997785.1. Taxonomy (NCBI): domain Bacteria; kingdom Pseudomonadati; phylum Pseudomonadota; class Alphaproteobacteria; order Hyphomicrobiales; family Phyllobacteriaceae; genus Mesorhizobium; species Mesorhizobium sp. M7D.F.Ca.US.004.01.2.1. Next base: position 13,617 of record NZ_RZRQ01000104.1, read on the forward strand.
GCGGGCGGCGACCAGTTGCGACAGATAGGTCCTGTCATCGGTCGAGATTTCGCCTGCCGCGGCACTGGCGACCAGGATGCGCGAGGCCTGCCCGATCGCGGCCGCATCGCCGTCCGGACTGACCGCCGTGAGCTTGCTCGGATCAGCCGGACGAAACAGCGAGTCCACCAAGTAGGACGTCGCATTGTCAGCAGCAGCGCCACCGGCATTGGCGGATGCACCGGCCGACGCACCCATGGCGGCGCCCGACGCCACGGTCGAGACTGCCTGCACGCCTGAACCCACCGCAGCGGAAAGCGCCGAGCCCAGGACACCGACGACGATCAGGGTGGCCAGCGCCCAGGCCAAAAAGCCGTGGGCAGTGTCACGGAAATAGACCTCGTCGGCGTGGATGCCGACCCATTTCGTGCGCAGGCGTCCGGCAAGGTAGCCTCCGACACCGGAGGACAGCCATTGCACGATGACCAGCCAGATCGCGGTAGAGACCGCGAAGGTCGTGACCGACGCGCCGGAGCCAGACCAGGGTGACACCATGCTCAGCCCAAGGCCTGAACCAAGCAGCATGAGGATGAAGGTCAACGTCGAGGCCGCGAAGGCGCCGGCGATGATCGGTCCCCAACTGACGGCAGTAGTAGAGGATTCTGTTGAAGTGGAAACGTCGACAGCCGATAGAGTGGACTGCATGAGTTCCCCCTATCGTACGAAAAGCATGATCAGAATGATGATTGGAATCGGGATTCCGAGCAACCAGAGCAAAATGCCACGTCCCATGAAAGCCTCCTGTGAGAAATTGTGATCGATGTTGTCACAATGTCCCGAGGGGACTTCCGTTCCGGCGGGTTATAAAATGATTTTGTTTGCCATGGATGGAACAATTGGCGCGCCGCGGCGCGCCAATGTCAGAGACTATCGAGATCAGATATCCAGATTGGCGACCGACAGCGCGTTGTCCTGGATGAACTCACGCCTGGGCTCGACCTCGTCGCCCATCAGCCGCGAAAACAGACTATCCGCATCCGTCGCGTCATTGACCTTGACCTGCAGCAGCGAGCGCACGTTCGGATCGAGCGTGGTTTCCCAGAGCTGTTCGGCGTTCATCTCGCCGAGACCCTTGTAGCGCTGCATGGTCAGGCCCTTGCGCCCGGTCGCGAAGACCGCGTTGAGCAGCGCCATCGGTCCCGAGATGGTCTCCGAGACATCCTTGCGGCGCAGCACCGGTGGCTCGCCATAGACTTCCGTAAGGCGCGGCGCATAGCGGTCGAGCTGACGTGCATCGGCCGAATTGATCAGCCCCAGATCGAGATGCGCGTATTCCTTGACGCTGCGCACCGTGCGCTCGAATACATAGCCGCCAATGCCCTCGTTCGAGGTCGACATGCGACCGGTCCAGCCGCGTTCGGTGTCCTCGGCGATGATGTCGAGACGCTTGGCGATGCGCTCGGCCATGGCATTGGCCTGGGCGAGATCGGTAAAGACGTCCGGGTTGAGGCCGCCGGCGATCGCCGCCTGCTCGACCACGCCCCTGTTGTAGCGCGTGTGCAGGCCGTTGATGAGCTGGCGCACGGCCAGCGCGTCGTCGATGGCGCCGCGCAGATCCTGTCCGATGCGAACCTCGCCCGAGCCGAGCGTAAGCGATGCTTCCTCCAGGCCCGAGCCGATCAGGAATTCCTCGAAGGCGCTCTCGTCCTTGATGTACTGCGAGCTCTTGCCACGCGTCACTTTGTAGAGCGGCGGCTGGGCGATGTAGAGATGGCCGCGCTCGATCAGCTCCGGCATCTGCCGGAAGAAGAAGGTGAGCAGCAAGGTTCTGATATGGGCGCCGTCGACGTCGGCGTCGGTCATCAGGATGATCTTGTGGTAGCGCAGCTTGTCGGCGTTGAACTCGTCCTTGCCGATCGAGGTGCCGAGCGCGGTGATCAGCGTGCCGATCATCTCGGAGCCGAGCATACGGTCGAAACGGGCCCGCTCGACATTGAGGATCTTGCCGCGCAGCGGAAGGATGGCCTGGTTCTGGCGCGAACGGCCGCCCTTGGCCGAGCCACCGGCGGAGTCACCCTCGACGATGAAGATCTCGGATTTCGCCGGGTCGCGTTCCTGGCAGTCGGCCAGCTTGCCGGGCAGCGAGGTGATGCCGAGCGAACTCTTGCGGGTGATGTCGCGGGCCTTGCGTGCCGCCTCGCGCGCCGCGGCGGCCTGGATCACCTTGTCGATCACCACCTTGCCTTCGGCCGGATGTTCCTCGAGCCACGTGCCGAGAGCCTCGTTGACCAGTCCTTCAACCACCGGGCGGACTTCGGACGAGACCAGCTTGTCCTTGGTCTGCGAGGAGAATTTAGGGTCGGGAACCTTGACCGACAGCACTGCCGTCAGGCCCTCGCGGCAATCGTCGCCGATCAGCCCCACCTTTTCCCTCTTGGTCAGTCCGGAGGATTCGCCATAGCCGGTGATCTGGCGTGTCAGCGCGCCGCGGAAACCGGCCAGATGGGTGCCGCCATCGCGCTGCGGGATGTTGTTGGTGAAGGCCAGCACGTTCTCGTGGTAGCTGTCGTTCCACCACATCGCCACTTCAACGGTGATGCCGTCGCGCTCGGCCTTGATGGCGATCGGCTTGTCGATCAGCGGCTTCTTCACCCGGTCGAGATATTTGACGAACTCTTCCAGCCCGCCATCATAGTGCAGTTCATGGCGCACGATGTCGGCATGACGGGCATCGGTCAAAATGATGCGCACGCCGGAATTCAGGAAGGCGAGCTCGCGCAGCCGGTGTTCCAGCGTGCCGAAATCGAACTCGACCATGGTGAAGGTCTCGGACGACGGGAAGAAGGTGATCTCGCTGCCGCTGCGCCCTTCATAGGTGCCGGGCTGCTTGTCCTGCTCATAGCTGCCCGTCGCCTTCAGCGGCGCGTCGGCATTGCCATGTGTGAAGCTCATCTCGAAGATCTGGCCATTGCGGCGAATCCTCAGCTTCAGCCAGGCCGAAAGCGCATTGACCACCGAGACGCCGACGCCATGCAGGCCGCCCGAGACCTTGTAGGAGTTCTGGTCGAACTTGCCGCCGGCATGCAGCTGCGTCATGATCACTTCGGCCGCCGAAATGCCTTCTCCGGTGTGGATATCGGTCGGAATGCCGCGGCCGTTGTCGATCACGGTGACCGAACCATCGGGATTGAGCGTCACGGTGACGAGGTCGGCGTGGCCCGCCAGCGCCTCGTCGATGGCGTTGTCGACCACCTCATAGACCATGTGGTGCAGGCCCGAACCGTCGTCAGTATCGCCGATATACATGCCGGGGCGTTTGCGGACAGCATCCAACCCCTTCAAAACCTTGATGGAATCGGCGCCGTATTCGGCTTCAGCGCCGTTGTTGTTGTCGATCTGATCGCTCATGAAAACCTGTTGTCTGGATGCCGCTTGCACGGCGCTAAAAATCGGCCCCGAATCGCGCCTCTGATATGCATTAGATATAGGCGCTAAAGGCGGTTTTTCCAAGGTTTGCGAGCATTTCGGGGGCGAACGCCCAGCCGGCAGCCGGCTATTTTTTTCGGCCGCCGAATTTGGCGAGAAGGCCGCGCAAATACTTGATCGTGGATTTGTCTCTCGGCGCCAGCCGACCCGTGCGGTCGAGCTCCAGCGTCAGGTTAAGCGCCTTGGTCAGCACCGCCTTCGGATCCTTCGCCACATAGGCGTAGTTGATGTAGGCCTGTACCAGATCAAATTGCCAGATCGCATTGTCCGGATCGGACTGGGCCAGTTGCTGGCGGATGCCGAGGCTGGTTTCGAAGGCTTTCCTGGAGCCCTCGAAGTGGCGCTGCTTGGTCTCCAGCATGCCGATTTCCGAGAGCGTGATCGACAGATCGCGTTGCCAGTCGGAATTGGCTGGGTCGAGCTTGGCCAGACGGTCGGCAATGGCAAGACTGTCCTGATAGTTTTGCAGTGCGCCGCTGATATCGCCCTGGACATCAAGCACACCGGCGACCTTTTCCAGACAAACCGACAGGTCCCGCTGCCAGTTTGTGTTGCCAGGATCGGTGGCGGCGAGTTCACGCGCTATATCAAGCGCTTGCTGATAGGAAGCCAGTGCCGGCGACCAGCTCTTCCGGTCGCTTAGCGCATTGCCGGCCTTGGCGTAACCGATCGACAGGTCGCGCTTCAAGTCGGTATCGTTGGGGTCGCGGCGCACCAGCTCTTCGGCGATCGCCTGGCTCTTTTTGTAGGCCACGAGTGCACCGGCGGGGTCGCCGCGCTCGCGCAGCACGTCACCGATCCTTTCATGGCTGACGGAGACAGCGCGCTGGCGCTCGGGATCATCGGGTTTGTTCTCGGCCAGCGCCAGCCGAATTCTCAGACTCTCTTCAAATGCCGTCTGGGCGCTATCCAGCTGTCCGGCGGTGCGGGCAAGGTCGCCGATTTCATCATAGGTGATGGTCAGATCGCGCAGCAGATAGGCGCGGTCCGGCTCCGCATCGGCCAATTGCTGCTTGATCGACAGGCTTTGCTGATAGGCCTGGGCGGCCGCGCCAACATCGCCTTGCGTCGCCAGCACGTTGCCGATCTTGTCATTGGCCATGGCCAGATCGCCAAGCCAGTCTTTCTTGTCCGGCAGGCTTGCGGTCAGACCCTGCAGCACGTCCCTGGCGGCCTCGTAGTTTTCCAGGGAGGCCGGCAGGTCGCCTTGGGCCATCTTGATGTTGGCGAGCTTGATATGGCTGATGGCGAGATCGCGTTTGACGCTGGGATCGGTTTCCTGACGCGACCGCTGCTCGAGGTTTGCCAAAAGGGCCGTGAAGGCGCGGCCGGCTGCGTCGACATTGCCGACCGTCGTATAGAGGATGCCGAGCTCCTCCAGTGTGCGGCTCTGGCGGTCGGCCTGTTCCAGGCTGAGCGAGGTCTGCCCGGCCTCGCCATAGAGCGACAGCACGGTCTCGTAGCCCTTGATGGCTGCCGCATAGTTGAGGTCGGCGCGCGATGCGCCCGCCGACAGGAACAGCGTTGCGGCTTGCGACAGCGTGCGGTCGACGAAATTTACCTTCAGCGCCTTGCGCGACACGTCGTCGATATCGACCGCTTCCGCCAGTCTTGCCTGTGCCGCGCCGAACG
>NZ_RZRQ01000105.1:0-18600 GCF_003997785.1 Mesorhizobium sp. M7D.F.Ca.US.004.01.2.1
CTGTCAACGAGAGGGGAGCGGCTTCTTTACGGCCTTCAGCAACGCGCGTTGAATGACCTCGTTGCCGGCGACAACCGAGCCGTTGTCGAGCATGTCCTGGCCGCCATCCATGTCGGAGACGAAGCCGCCCGCTTCGCGGATCAAAAGCAGCCCGGCGGCGATGTCCCAGGCCGACAGGCCGGTTTCCCAGAAGCCATCCATGCGGCCGGCGGCGACATAGGCGAGATCGAGCGAGGCGGAGCCGAGGCGGCGGACGCCGGAAACCTCGGCCATGACATTGCGCAGCTCGACGAGGAAATTGCCGTGGTGGCCGCGTCCGAGATGCGGCATGCCGCAGCCGATCACCGTGTCGACCAGCTTGATGCGGCCGGCGACGCGCAAGCGGCGGTCGTTCATGAAGGCGCCGCCGCCGCGTTCGCAGGTGTAGAGCTCGTCCATCGCCGGATTGTAGATGACGCCGGCAACGATCTGCCCCTGGCGTTCCAGCGCGATCGAAACGGCAAAGAGCGGGATGCCGTGCAGGAAATTGGTGGTGCCGTCGAGCGGGTCGACGATCCAGCGATGCTGGCCGTCGTCACCTTCGACCGCGCCGCGCTCTTCCATCAGGAAGGCGTAGCCCGGCCGTGCCTTGGACAGCTCGGCAAAGACGATGTCCTCGGCCTTGCGGTCGGCCTGGCTGACATAGTCGCCTGGGCCCTTCATCGAGACCTGCAGGTTCTGCACCTCGCCGAAGTCGCGCGACAGCGAGCGGCCGGCTTTCATTGCGGCCTGGACCATGACGTTGAGGAGGGCTGAGCGTGCCATAGTGGTTCTTCCTGGTGCTGCACTTAAGCTCTGGCTTGATGCATGTCGGTGACCCAAAACCGGGGCCACTTTTGGGCGACATGCATCAGTCGGCGCGGCGCACGTAAGTGATTTCGTTGGTGTCGACGATGATGCGCTCGCCGGCGCCGATGAATGGCGGCACCAGCACGCGGATGCCGTTTTCCAGGATCGCCGGCTTGTAGGACGAGGCTGCCGTCTGGCCCTTCACCACCGGGTCCGCCTCGGTGATGGTCAGCGTCACATAGTCGGGCAGTGAAATGCCGATCGGCCTCTCTTCGTAGAGCTGGACCGTCACCATCATGCCGTCCTGCAGGAACGCAGCACGATCGCCGACGAAGTCCTTGTTCAATTCGAGCTGCTCGTAGCTCTGGGTGTCCATGAACACCAGCGCGTCTTCCTGCGCATAGAGGAAGGAAAAGTCCTTCAGGTCGAGCCGGATCTGTTCGACCGTCTCGGCCGAGCGGAAGCGCTCGTTGAGCTTGGTGCCGTTGATGAGGTTCTTCAGTTCGACCTGATTGTAGGCGCCGCCCTTGCCGGGCTTGACGGTGTTGGTCCTGACCGCCACCCAAAGGCCGCCATCATGCTCGATGACATAGCCGGGACGGATTTCGTTGCCATTGATCTTGGCCATGATGAGGTGATCCGGAATGGATACCAACGGTCTGGCCGTTGGTACGGGGTGTTCGCTGGTAAAGCGATTTCGGGCTCCCAAGACCACAAATCGTCAGAAGAGGCAAGGGAGCGCCAAGTTGGCGCTGAGCCGGAGAGGCCGTTACGGCAGGCGGTTTGCCTTCTGCAGGGCCTGCTTGGTTTCGTCGTCGCTCAGCCCCTGCAGGAAGTCGTCCATCTGCGGATCGATGAGGCCGGCGCGGCGGGCGACGATGTACCAGGCGCCGGCGAGGACCAGATCCGGATCGGTGCCGATGCCCTGCATATAGAGTTTTGCGAGGCGGTTCTGGGCGGCGACATTGCCGCCCTCCGCCGCCTGCTTCATCCAGCCGAAGGCGGATTTCAGGTCGCGCGCACCGCCACGGCCTTCGATCATCCAGGCGGCGAGATCGATCTGTGCGGTGTCGTAATTCTGCCTTGCTGCCTGCGCCAGCAGGCGCCTTGCCTGCACATCGTCACGCGGCTTGCCGCCGACGCCATTGGCGTAGATCTGCGACATCGCATATTGCGCGTCGGCGAGGCCGGTCGCGGCGGCGCGCTCATAATAGGAAACCGCCTTGGCTATGCCGGCGTCGCCGGGGTCCTGCTCGACCAGCATCTGCGCGAAATTGAACTGCGCCAGCCGGTTGCCGGCTTCGGCGGCGGCCTGCATCAACGCATAGGCCCCTTTTTCGTCCTTCTTGACGTAGCGGCCGTCGAGCAGCATCAGCGCATACTGGAATTGTGATTCCGGCACGCCCTGTTCGGCGGCCAGCGCATACCATTTCGCCGCTTCCGCCGAATTGAGCGGCACACCGAGCCCGCGCGACAGAATCTCGGCCACCAGCGTCTGCGCCGCCGGGTCGCCGTTTTGCGCCCGGACTAGCGCGAGATTGTAGGCCGTCTTGTAGAGACCGCGCTGGAAGGCGCCATAGGCGGCGTCCGCCGGCTTGGCGCCGAAGCGGTCGGGGTTGATGGTGTCGGCCGACGGCAGCGGCGCGGGCTCGGCTGTGGTGGCGGGTTGCGGCAGCGGCTTGTCGATCGGCTTGTCGGTGTGGACGCCGAGTTCCGGCTTGGGCTGCGGCAGCGGGATGGTCTCCGCGGCCGCCGCCTGAACCATGAGCACCGCAAGCAGAGCCTGGAGGGGAAGCCTCGCCGAGAGCACGTCAGTCCTCGAAGCGCGGCGCGGTCTCGTCGAGCAGCGCGTTGGCGGTGGCGACCGCTGTCTTGGGATTGGTGCCGTCGGCAAACACGGCGCTCGACAGCGCCACGAATTCAGCACCTGTGGCGCCCACTGCTTCCACCGAGGCGATGTCGGATCCGGCCATGACGATGCACGGGATCTGGATCATGTCGGCCCACCATCTGCCGAGCGACAGGTTGCGCGGATGCGGTTCGGGCTTGTTGTCGTAGCCGAAGCGGCCAAAGAAGATGTAGTCGGGCCGTGTCTCGCCAAGCTCGAGCGCGTCATCACGCGTCTTGGCGCCGCCGGTGCCGACCATCATCTTTGCCTGGAAATGCTCGATCGTCTCGGCGAGTTCAGCCTTGGAGACTTCGACATGGATGCCGTCGGCCTGGACGCGGCCGGCTATGCGGGTGTCGCCGGCGATGATGACAGCCACGCCCGCGGCCTGCGCTGCCGGCACGATCTGTTCGGCGAAAGCCTGGAAGGAGGCCTCATCCATGCCGTTCTCGGGCAGGATCAGCGAAGCGACATCGCCGCCTTCGAATGCCGCGGTGATACGGGCCGCCGGCACGCCTGGCGGCGCGATCAGTACGATGCGACAGCGGTTGGGGGGCGTTGCGTCATTCATGGTTCTTCGGGTCCCGCGTTTCGCCTATGCCGGGCGAAGATGGTTGGATTGCGGCATAGAGCAAAGTGCCCGCCTTGAACAGGCGGGCAGCCGGGATCGCGATGTTTGACCCGCCGGGCAGCCGGCGGGGCCGCTTCACTTGATCGGGTGCGGGCTCGCGACTGATGGTTTCGACTTCCACAGCGTCCAGCCGAGATTCATGCCGGCTGCGGCGATCAGGATGGCGGTGGCGCCGACGATCTGGCTCAGATGCAGCCGATGGCCGAAGGCCAAGACATCGACCAGAATGGCGACGACGGGATAGATGAAGGACAGCGATCCCTGCAGATGTGTCGGCAGCTTCTGGATGGCCCCGTACATCAGGATGTACATCAGGCCGGTGTGGACGATGCCGAGCGTCGCCAGCATGGCCCAGCTCCATGGATCGGTGGGCAGATGGGTAAGATTGGCGAAGGGCGCCAGCATGACGACGCCGACGCAGACCTGGATCAGCGCGATGAGGTGGGGCGGCGTGCCCTTGAGCTTCTTGGTGACGATGGCGGCGACGGCCCAGAAGAAAGCCGCGCCCAACGCCATGACGATTCCGGTAAAATAATCCGTGCCGACATCACCGGCATCGGGGCCCGACTGCACGATCAGCACCATGCCGGCGAAGGCGATGGCCAGCCAGGTCAGCTTTGTCAGGGTCAGCCGCTCGGCGAAGAAGAGCGCGCCGAAGCCGACCAGCATGAAGGGTTGCGTGTTGTAGACAGCGGTGGCGATCGAGATTGACGCGCGCGAGAATGCGCTAAACAGCAAAAGCCAGTTGACGACGATGGCGACGCCGCCGAGCGCGGCGATGCCGATGATGCGCAGCGACAGTCTGTTGCGCAGCAACCCGAGGGCGGCGCAGATGATGAGCAGCGTCAGCGCGCCGAAAGCGCAACGCCAGAACACCACATCCATGATCGGCTGGCCGGACAGGACGACGAACCATCCGATCGTTCCCAGGATCAACATTGCGGCGGACATTTCGACCGTGCCACGCACTGTTTCGTTCACAACAAACCTCCGTATCCGTTCGACCGCTATAATCTCATGCGGCTACGCGGCTTTCCATCGGATGAGGAAGGAGGTATGAGTAAATGGCCTAATTATATTAGGCGACGGCTCCAAATCAGCAGGAAATGTAAAATGCTGGACGATCTCGACCGAAATCTCCTCGAAATTCTGGTCAAGGATGCACGGACCTCGCTGAAGGATCTGGCCGCCCAAGTCGGGCTGTCGTCGCCAAGCGTTTCGGAGCGGCTGCGACGGCTCGAGGAGCGCGGCGTCATCCGGGCGTTCACTGTCGACATCGACCCGCTGGCGCTTGGTTATACCTTGCAGGCCATCGTGCGCATCCGGCCTCTGCCCGGCAAGCTGCACATCGTCCAGAAGCTGATCGAGGACATCCCCGAATTCGGCGAATGCGACAAGGTGACGGGCGATGACTGCTTCGTCGCCCGCCTGTTCGTGCGTTCGATCGGCGACCTCGACGGGATTCTCGACCGTATCGCCGACAAGGCCGAGACAAGCACCGCCATCATCAAGGCGCAGCCGATCCGCCGCCGGCCGCCGCCGCTCGATGCAGCATCGCCTCGTGACAGGGCAAAAGCCTTGCAGGCAATCTGAGCCGAACCGGCCACGCCCTGGTTTTCAGAGGGCTGGTCGCAGCGGGTGGAAAGCCGGCGGCCGGTTGGTTAGGGTGTCGGCCCAAACGAGGCTGAGACGATAATGGCGCAGAACATATACGACCGCGAGGATTTCTTCGCAGGCTACAGTCAGCTCGGCCGCTCCGTGGAAGGCCTGGATGGTGCCGCCGAGTGGCCGGCGCTGCACGCGATGCTGCCCGATGTCAGCGGCTTGAGGGTCGTCGATCTCGGCTGCGGTTTCGGCTGGTTCTGCCGCTGGGCCCACGAGCATGGGGCGGCGCGGGTGCTTGGCCTGGATCTGTCAGAGAAGATGCTTGCCCGGGCGAGGGCCGCCGGCCCGGATGCGGGCATAAGCTATGAGACAGCCGATCTCGACCAGCTCAGCTTGCCGCAAGCCAGCTTCGATCTCGTCTACAGCTCGCTCGCCTTGCACTATGTCGAGGACGTGATGCGCCTGTTCGGGACCGCGCATCAGGCCCTGTCGCCCGGCGGGCATTTCGTCTTCTCGACCGAGCATCCGATCTTCATGGCGCCGACCAAACCCGGCTGGTCGATCGACGTCGCGGGAAGAAAGACATGGCCCGTCGACCAGTATCTGGTTGAGGGGCCGCGCAGCACCGACTGGCTGGCCAAGGGCGTGGTGAAACATCACCGCACGATCGGCACCACGCTCAACGCTCTGATCCAAGCCGGCTTCACCATCGACCATGTCGAGGAATTCTGCCCGACTGCCGAGCAGATCGCGGCCAAGCCGGAACTGGCGGAAGAGCTCGAGCGGCCGATGTTCCTGCTGGTCTCGGCCCGCCGATAGGCACTGGTCGGCGTCGGCCGGATGCGCGGCCGCCACGCTCACATTTGCTGTCGCTCCGCCCGGCTTTCTGGGTTATTCAAGCGTCGACACGCTTTCCCTCCGGACCAGTCCCCTCCCATGTCAGGCCTGCTTCTCGATCCGTGGTTCTACGCGGCTGCCATTCCGGCGGTCATTCTGGTCGGCCTGTCCAAGGGCGGGTTCGGCGGCGCTGTCGGCTTCGTCGGCGTGCCGCTGATGGCGCTGACCATGCCGCCGGTGCAGGCGGCGGCCATCCTGTTGCCGATCCTGTGCCTGATGGACATCGTCTCGGTGTGGACATGGTGGGGTGTTTACGACCGCAAGATGCTGGTCGACATGATGCCGGGCGCCGTCATCGGCATCGGTCTCGGCTGGCTGACGGCGGCACTGGTAACCGAAGAGGCGGTGCGGCTCATCGTCGGCGCCGTCGCGATCATTTTCGTCCTGCGCTGGCTCTATCTGCAGTTCCGCCACGGCGCCGATCACGCGGCCGCGCCCAACCGCGTGGCCGCCGCCGTCTGGGGCACGGTCGCCGGCTTCACCAGCTTCGTCGCCCATGTCGGCGGGCCGCCCTTCCAGGTCTATGCCTTGCCGATCCGGCTCGATCCGAAGGTTCTGTCGGGCACCGCCGCGATCTTCTTTGCCGCCACCAATGCGCTGAAGCTGGTGCCCTATTTCGCGCTCGGCCAGTTCGACACCGCCAATCTGACGGCGTCGGCCGTGCTGATGCCGCTGGCGCCGCTGTCGACCATCGCCGGGGCGTGGCTGGTGCGCCGGATGCGCCCGGAGACCTTCTATCCCTTCACATACGCAACCGTCGCGGTCGTGGCGCTGAAGCTGCTGTGGGATGGTATCGTCGGCCTGATGTAGAAAGGCCGCCGCGCAACCGCCCCTCACCGCCAGGGGTCAGGCGGCGCTCGGCACCAGGCGACGGTTGCCGCCAAAGGCAAGTGTGGCGCCCACCAAGACGACCAGCACCATGCCGGCGAGGATGCCGATGTCATGCGCGGTCGGCTTGAGCACCATGTCGGCAATGATCACCAGCATCACCGCATAGTCGAAGCGTGCCGCGCTCATCATGCGCTCACCGATGGCTAGAACAGCTGGTGTGACGCCTTCCTCGGCGATCATCGCGCCCATGCGCTCTCCGGTCGGCTTGAAGATGAGCATGCCGATCGAAAACGTCGTGGCGTAGCCGGCCAGGCCGATCAGGATCCACAGATCGGAGAAGCCGACCCAGAACCAGCACATGATGAGACCGAAGATCAGCGTCAGCATCGACATCGGCGCAAAGAACCTGCCGCCCAGCTGACCACTGGCGCGCATCGCCTGCAGTTTTTCCTCGATGTTGCCCGCCCGTTCGGCAAGCATGCCGAGAAGGAACAGCACGAAGCCGCCGCCGACCCACAGAATGGCAGTGGCGACGTGAAGAAATTTGACGATCGAGTACCAGTCCATGGGTTGCTCCTGCAGTGTCAGGTTTGCGGCGGCGCGGATTGGCCGCCGTCAGAGGAGCGGGCGTTTAGCGCGGCGCCTGTTTCGGAACGATGTCACGAAAAATCCGGCTCTGTTTCAGCGCAATGAAGAAGCGGCTGAGATCGTGAACGCGCTATCTGATTTCCTGCTAATATACGAATCGTCGGGAGGGGTTGGCGCGACATCGTCCGGAAACATCGCCGATGCTAGTGCGCTAACGCCGGGAGCCCGGTGGCGACAACAGTCGCCTGACGATCAACCCATTCCCGAGAAACGGGAAAAGGCAATTCGAGGGGACATTATGCAAGGGGTAGCACGGAATTTCTTCACGCTGGCCATCATCTATGCGTTGTGCGGCATGGCGCTCGGCATCCACATGGCGATCAGCGATGACCATGGCCAGATGCCAACCCACGCCCACACGATGGTGGCCGGATGGCTGATGTCGGCGGTCTTCGCCTTTTTCTACCATCTGTTTCCGGCTGTCGGGCAAAAGGCCCTGGCCAAAGTTCATTTCTGGCTGACTGCCATCAGCGGTATCGGGCTCATGATCGGCCTTTACATTCTGCTCGCCGGCAATCCGGGGATAGAACCGCTGCTCGGGATTTCCTCGATCGGGTTCTATGCGGGCATGCTGCTATTTGCCTTCATCGCTTTGCCTGCGGTCTGGAAGACGGCCTGAGCTGAACCAGAGGCAGTGAGGCTGTACTGTTACGGCACAGGATGGCGGCGTTCGGTCAAAAACATCCGCGCGGTTAAGGCTTCATTAAGCTTTACAGGTGTTTACTATGTTCATCCAGTGATCTGGATTCTTACCGAGTGGTTGGAGCCACTTTGTTTGACGCCTCCCTGTTAAACTCCTGAGAGCCGCCTTATCCGCGGCTCTTTTTTTGTCCGCATTTCCCCTTTTATCCGATTTTCAGAGGCGCCGCCCGACATCGGCTCGCCGTTAACCTTCTGTTAAACATGTGCTTGCCTTCACCGGTGACGAAGCGCATTTTCAAGCTTCAGTCAGATAGGGTTCCGGGTGTACGGCAGGGAGCCGAATCAGCCGGTTGCAAGTGCAGGGGCGTATCAATGAACGAGCCTTCGAAGGGCAGTGCGAAAACCGTCAAGCTGGCGGAGCGCCGGGTTTTCTCGCAATCCTTCAAGCCGCTTTACCAGGAAGGTATGGGCCTGGTCGAACAGGCGGCGGAGTATCTCGACGGCAAGGGCCGGGCCGAGGCGAAGAAACTGTCCAGGCTGGCGGCCACGCTCTATGCCGCCGAATCGATGCGACTGACCACCAGGCTGATGCAGGTTGCCTCCTGGCTGCTTTTGCAGCGCGCCGCCAACTCCGGCGAGATGACCCGCGACCAAGTCGCGTCGGAGAAGTCCAAGGTGCGTCTCGACACCGCTTCTGCCCATGACGAAGCCGCCGGCTGGGCCGAACTGCCCGAGGATTTCCTCGACCTCGTCACCCGCTCGCTGCGCCTGCAGGCACTGGTTCGCCGCATGGACGAGGAGATCTATGGCCCCGGCGCCGTGGTCGACATGCAACCGATGGCTCGCCGCCTCAATCCGGTTTCCGACCAGATCAGCCTGCTGAACACGGCTTTCGCCCGGGGCTAAGAGCCTGTTTGGAAATTCTACTCTGTCGGCCATCTGATGGCGTTTTCTGCGCTTCCGTTGCTCACGGACCAAATGTCCGCTGCGCTACGGTTCTCGAAACCACCACCATATGACTCACCAGAGCGAATTTCGAAACAGTCTCTCGAGCCAGTCGCTGTTTCGTTTCCGGTTTGTTCACATTTCGCTGGCATCGCTGTACGCCGGAGGTAAAGTCGGCAAATGGCGGAAGCGATTCGTATCATCGGTATCGATCCGGGGCTTCGGCGCACCGGCTGGGGCATCGTCGAAAGCCTCGGCAACTCGCTGCGCTTCATTGCCTCAGGCACGGTGAAGTCCGACGACAAGGCGGCTCTGGCAACGCGGCTGTGCCAATTGCATGACGGGCTGGCCGAGATCCTGCACAGCACCATGCCGCACGAGGCGGCCGTCGAACAGACCTTCGTCAACAAGGACGCCGTGGCGACGTTGAAGCTCGGCCAGGCGCGTGGCATCGCCATGCTGGTGCCGGCGCGTGCGGGCCTCGTCGTTGCCGAATATGCGCCCAACGCCGTCAAGAAGGCGGTGATCGGCGTTGGCCATGGCGACAAGAAGCAGATCCACATGATGGTCAAGGTGCTGTTGCCGAAAGCGACTTTCGACACAGAACATGCCGCCGACGCGCTGGCCATCGCCATTTGCCACGCGCATCACCGGCAGAGCGTGGTCTATCGGATGGCGCTTGCCGGCTAGGGATGTTCTTGACTTGTTCACGCAGTTGGAATATTCCTTACTTGTAAGAAAGGTACGTTTCATGCGTGTGACGAGCAAAGGCCAAGTGACAATCCCACGGGATTTGCGGGAGACATTTGGGATTGGCGCCAACAGCGAAGTCATCTTCGGCATTGAGGGCGGCAAGATCACGATCACGCCGAAGCATGACAAGAGGCGGTTGGCCGACCGCGAAAGACTGGATCGTTTTCTTGCTGCGCTCGATCGGCTTGAGGGCAGCGGCGATCAGACAATGAATGCCGATGCCGTCATGGCTTTGACCCGGGATCGCTGATCTTGGCGACGCTTGTCGACACCAATGTACTTATCGATGTCGCCGTTCGCGATCCCGTCTGGTCAAAGTGGTCGTGGTCCAAAATGGTGTCCGCCCTCGAGCAAGGCAGCCTGGTCATCAATCAGATCATCTACGCCGAGTTTTCGATGCGCTATGAGGCGATAGACGATGTCGATGATGCCTTGCCTGAAGATGAGTTCCGGCGCGAAAGTCTCCCGTTCGAAGCGGCTTTTGCGGCGTCGAGAGCGTTCTCGGTTTATCGGCGGTTGGGCGGACCCCGAGAGAAGGTGATGCCCGACTTCCTGATTGGGGCTCATGCTGCCATCCGAGGTTATCCCATTCTTACTCGCGATCCCGCAGGTTTCAGAAAGTACTTTCCAGATGTCGAGCTCATTGCGCCCGATACTCATCCCTAACGGGGGCTGCGTCCAATGATCGGCAAGCTCAAGGGCACGCTCGACGAGGTCGACGAGGATCATTGCCTCGTCGACATCCATGGCGTCGGCTACGTCGCCTATTGCTCGGCGCGCACGCTGGCCGCGCTGCCTTCGCCCGGCGAAGCGGTGGTGCTGTTCATCGAGACCTATGTGCGCGAGGATATGCTGCGGCTCTACGGCTTCCAGTCGCAGCTGGAGCGCGAGTGGTTCCGGTTGCTGATGAACAATGTGCCGGGCGTCGGCGCCAAGGTGGCGCTGGCCATCCTGTCGACGCTTGCGCCGGCCGATCTCGCCAATGCCATTGCGCTGCGCGACATCGCCATGGTTTCGCGCGCACCCGGCGTCGGCAAGAAGGTGGCCGAGCGCATCGTCACCGAATTGAAGAACAAGGCGCCGGCCTATGCCGGCACTGCCTCGGGGACCATCGGCCTGAAGCAGGAGCTCGGCGACGGCGTCGCATCCGCGCCAATCACCGATGCGGTCTCGGCGCTGGTCAATCTCGGCTATTCGCGCGACACGGCCGCCAATGCTGTGGCGGCCGCGCTGAAGACGGCGGGCGAGGATGCCGATGCGCCGAAGCTGATCCGCTTTGGACTGAAGGAACTGGCGCGGTGAACCGCCACTTGTCCAGCCCCTTGCCGTGTGCAAGGAAGGCGGCATGAGCCTGTCGCCCCGCCTGATTGCGCCGGAAAAACGCGGCGAGGATGCCGAGCAGACCTTGCGGCCGCAGACGCTCGACGATTTCGTCGGCCAGGCGGCGGTGCGGGCCAATCTCAAAGTGTTCATCGAGGCCGCCAAGGGCCGCAACGAGGCGCTCGACCACGTGCTGTTCGTCGGGCCGCCGGGCCTCGGCAAGACGACGCTGGCGCAGATCATGGCGCGCGAGCTCGGCGTCAATTTCCGCTCGACCTCTGGTCCGGTGATCGCCAAGGCCGGCGATCTTGCCGCACTTCTCACCAATCTCGAGGAAGGTGACGTGCTGTTCATCGACGAGATCCACCGGCTGAGCCCGGCGGTGGAGGAAATCCTCTATCCGGCGATGGAGGATTTCCAGCTCGACCTGATCATCGGCGAGGGACCGGCCGCACGCTCGGTCAAGATCGACCTTGCCCGTTTCACCCTGGTCGCCGCAACAACGCGGCTTGGCCTGCTCACCAACCCGCTGCGCGATCGCTTCGGCATTCCGGTGCGGCTCAATTTCTACACGGTCGAGGAGCTGGAGCAGATCGTGCGGCGCGGTGCGCGCATTCTGCAAATGCCGCTCGGCGACGATGGCGCACTGGAGATCGCGCGCCGCGCGCGCGGCACGCCACGCATCGCCGGCCGGCTGCTGCGCCGCGTGCGCGATTTCGCCTCGGTCGCCGGCGACGGCCATGTCGACCGCAAGATCGCCGACGAGGCGTTGACCCGGCTGGAGGTCGATGCGCTCGGCCTCGACGCGCTCGACCGCCGCTATCTCAGCATGATCGCCCGCAATTTCGGCGGCGGCCCGGTCGGCATCGAGACGATCGCCGCCGGCCTGTCGGAGCCGCGCGACGCCATCGAGGACATCATCGAGCCCTATCTGATCCAGCAGGGTTTTATCCAACGCACGCCGCGCGGCCGCATGCTGACGGCCAATGCCTGGCGCCATCTCGGCCTCGACGCGCCGAAGGATCTGGCGCAGCAGCAGATCAACCTGTTCCAGGAGGAGTAATTTTCCAGAGCGCCGCTACGTTGTCTCAGGCGGGCTTGGCTTCAGCATTGCGCAGGTGCGTTTGGAATGCTCCCGGAGTCTTCTCGATCGATCTTGCCTGAACGGTCAACGCAGCCCGTTGATCGCGTCCAGCACGTCCGGCTCGGCCTTGTCGCCGTTGAAGGCATCGACGATGCCGAAGGCGCCGCCATAGCTCCACACCGACCACGAGAAGCCATGTGCTTCGGCGCACGAGATCATGTCCCTGACATAGGCGGCCCGATACTCGGCGGGCATCACATAGGCGTTGCCATATTCCTGGCGGATCATGCCGAACTCGCCCAGCGTGATGTTTTCCGGCTTGACGCCGTTGGCCTTCGCCCAGGCCTCGACCTTCTTGAACGGCGCATCCATCAGGCCGAGCAGCTTGTCGGGACTGTCCATGCTGGCGACCTGTTCGTCGAGATAGGCAAGCAGGCCGCTTTGCCGCGTCCAGGGCGCCTCGGCCTTGATCCTGGCGCGAATGGTGTCGAGCGTCGCGTCGAGCTGTGCCCGCGGCACCGCGGTCAGCGGATAGGGCAGGCCGGTCACATAGGGGATGAAGTCGCCGGCCCAGGTCGCGCCCTGATGGGTAAGCAGGAACGGGTCGTAGGAGTGGAAGGTCCAGATGACGTTGTCGTCCGGGATCGTCTTCGGGTCGATCTTCTCCAGCGAGCTCGCGGCCGAGTAGCAAGCGCCAGTCAGCACCAGGGTCAATTTCGTCGCCGAGGATCGCGCCGCGGCGAACAGTTTGCGCTGGCGGTCCGGCCATAGGCTGGTGCTGTCGCTGTCGCAATCGACGATCGGTTCGTTCATCGGCTCGAAAGCGACTTGGGCGGGATCTTCATTCGCCAGCGTGCGGGCCATCCTGCGCACCATGTCGACATAGGCGTCGAAGGTCCGCGGGTCTTCCATCACTTGCGCCATGCCGATCTTGCGGCTGCCGCCGGCCGGGATCAGGTGCATGTCGACGACCACCTTCAGCCCGGCGCGGTTGATCATGCGCACGGAGTCCAGCACGCTGGCATAGAGATCGTCGCGCAACGCCACGGTCTGGCTGGACAGGAAGGGCGAGGGGTCGACCGGCATGCGCAGGAAATCGAAGCCCGCGTCCTTCAAAGCCTTGAGATCGTCATCCCTGAGGAATTTCCGCCATTCCGGATAGGGCAGGATGGCTTTGGCGTCGCCCCACTGGTCTTCGTCGGGCCATGTGACCCATTGGTCGAGGTTGAGGCCGCGCTTCATTGAAAAGCTCGCCGCCTGGCTGGGCCCGGCCAGAGCCATGAGCCCGAGCAGCGCTGCCATCAAGGTCTTGATCATCGCCGTCAACAGTGCCATCCGATGCTATGTCACGCGAGAACAGGTGCCTCGGCGGGGCTGAAAAAGGAAGCGCAATGGGCGATCATGGTGAATCGGCGACGCTGCTGGCCGGGCTTTCCGGCGCGCTGACGGCGTTCGGCCACCGGCTGATGGCGCGGGTCTATTACGCCGACACCGATTTCTCCGGTGTCGTCTATCATGCGCGCTATCTCGAATTCTTCGAACGCGGCCGCTCCGACTATCTCCGGCTGACCGGCGTGCACCACACCGAGCTTGCAGACGGCAAGCATGGCGAAAGAATAGTCTGGGTGGTGCGTCGCATGGAGATCGACTTTCGCGGCCCGGCCCGCATCGACGACATCCTGACGGTCGACACCCGCACCGAGGACATTTCCGGCGCGCGCATCTTCATGGCGCAGCAGCTCAAGCGCGGCGACGAGGTGCTGGTCGAGGCCAAGGTCGAGGCCGCGATCATCGGCGAGAATGGCCGCCCAAGGCGCTTTCCCAGGGAGTGGGTGGCGGCGTTCATGCCGAGGGTGCGCTGATATTCAGGTGATGCCGGCCTGCAAACAGCAGCTTCCTGCGCTTCCGGTGCTCGCGTACGAAAAGTACGCTCCGCTCCGGTTCTCGGAATCTACCGTTTTCGGCTTGGCCTGACCTGAATCTCGGCACACCCTAGGCGCAGCCATTGAATTGATGGCCTTGCCACTGGGCGCGGCAATGCGCCGCGCCTTATATACTAACCCATCCTTAACCATAACGGTTCATGAAGAGAGTGGTGAAAATTGGCGCGATCCTGCGCCTTCCTTTCACCAATATTTGCCCCGAAAAGGCCGAGAACGGCACAGTTTGGGGTTGTTCCGGTAGCTTCGTGCGAACCGACCACAAGGGATGCCAGGGGCCAGCCGCCAGCTTCGCCCGGAAAATCTTAAGGACGTAACGATGGAAAATATCGCACTCGCCGATCCGGGCGCGCAATTGTCGGTTTGGTCGCTGTTTGTTTCGGCCAGCTGGGTGGTCAAGCTGGTCATGATCGGCTTGCTCTGCGCCTCGGTCTGGACCTGGGCGATTATCGTCGACAAGCTGGTTTCCTACGCCCGCATGCGGCTGGCGCTCAACCGGTTCGAGCAGGTGTTCTGGTCGGGGCAGTCGCTGGAGGAGCTTTACCGCACGCTCGCCGACCGCAAGACCACCGGCATGGGCGCCATTTTCGTGGCTGCGATGCGCGAGTGGAAGAAGAGCTTCGAGAAGGGCGCCAAAACGCCGCTCGGCCTGCAAACCCGCATCGACAAGGCGATGGACCTGGCGCTGACCCGCGAGATGGAGAAGCTGGAAGGGCGCCTCGGCTTCCTCGCCACCACCGGCTCGGCCGCACCCTTCATCGGCCTGTTCGGCACCGTCATCGGCATCATGACGTCGTTCCAGGCAATCGCCGGCTCCAAGAACACCAGTCTCGCGGTGGTTGCGCCGGGTATCGCCGAAGCGCTGCTGGCGACGGCCATCGGCCTGCTCGCCGCCATTCCCGCCGTCATCGCCTACAACAAGCTGTCGTCCGACGCGAGCAAGATAGCGGTGCGCATGGAAGGGTTCTCCGACGAGTTCTCCGCCATACTCTCGCGCCAAATCGATGAAAAAGTGGCCCCCAAGGCCTGAGGAGTAGCAGATGGGTATGTCCATGGGCATGGGAGGACGCGGCGGGCGCGGCCACAGGCGGCGCGGCCGTCACCATGCGCTGATGTCCGAGATCAACGTCACGCCGATGGTCGACGTGATGCTGGTGCTGCTGATCATCTTCATGGTCGCGGCGCCGATGCTGACGGTCGGCGTGCCGGTCGACCTGCCGGAGACGAAGGCCAAGGCGATGAATGCTGATACTCAGCCGATCATGGTTACGATCGACGCTACGGGCAAGATTTTCCTGCAGGAAACCGAAATCCCGCAGGAGGAGTTGGTGGCCAAGCTGCAGGCGATTTCCAAGACCGGCTATGACGAGCGCATCTTCATCCGCGGTGACAAGTTAACCAACTACGGCACCGCGATGAAGGTGATGGCCCTCATCCAAGCCGCTGGCTACAAGAATCTCGGCCTGATGTCACTGCAGGAACAGGATCAGTAGACAAGAAGATGAAGACCGGCCTCACCACATCGGTGATCTTGCATGCGGCGGCGCTGACCTTCGGCCTGTTCACGCTGACGGCGCCGGCCGCGCTTCCGTCCTCCGACGTCGAGTCGGTCGCGGTCGACATCGTGCCGATGGAAGCCATTGCGCAGACGTTGCAGGGCGACAAGAAGGCCGTGATGCATGAAAAGCCGGCACCTGTGCCGACGCAGCGCCCGGACATTGTTCCGGATGCGCAGAAGGTCGGCGAGAACAGCGCCGATACCGACAAGCCGATAACGCCGGAAGCCAAGCCGAAGCCCGTCGACATGACCTCGGCTCCGCCGCCCGCGCCGACCCCGATCGAGAAGCCGAAGCCCGAGGACGTGCCGAAGCCGCAGGAGAAGCCGAAGCCTATTCCGGCAACCGAAGTGGCGCCGGCGCCGACGCCCAAGGAAGAGGTCAAGCCCGAGCCGGTCAAGCAGGCAGACCCCAAGCCGACACCGGCCAAGCCGGCGCCGACTCCCCCGCCGCAGGACAAGACCGCCGCCATCAATCCGACGCCCGAGGTCAAGCCTGACGCCGTTGCCGAGGCGATAGCGCAGGAGCCGCCCGCTGAGGCGACGCAGCTGCCCGACTCGGCGCCCGCGCCGGAAGCGCGGCCGAAGCCGCAGCCGGCGCAGGCCGAAAGCGCCAAGGCGCCGGACCGCAAGGATGCCGACAAGCCGGTCAAGGAAGCGTCGTCGAAGCCGAAGTCCGACGACAAGCAATTCAACGCCGCCGAGATCTCCGCTCTCCTCGACAAGCAGAAGCCATCCGGCGGCGGCGCCAAGCGCTCGACCCAGCAGGCGTCGCTTGGCGGCGACAAGGATCAGGGCCAGAAGCTTTCCAGATCCGAAATGGGCGCCCTGGAAAGCCAGCTTGGCGGCTGCTGGACGCTTCCTGTCGGCCTTGAAGGTTCCGAGAATTTCGTCGTCGTGGTGCGGTTCAACCTGGATGCGTCCGGTAAGCTGGACGGGCGCCCGGCGGTCGAAAAGTCGAGCGGAAACCGCCAGTTCGACGAAAGTGCCGTTCGCGCGGTGCAGAAATGCGATGTCACCGGCCTGCAGGTTCCTGCCGGCAAACAGGACATCTGGGCCGACGTCCGCGTCACCTTCGATCCAAGGGAGATGCTGGGCCTCTAGGGCCCTGACATCCGAAAATCAGTGCGAGAAGCGAGAAGACATGAAATCAATCCTCAAGCCGCTCCTGATGGTCGCAGCAATGGCGACGGGCATGACCGCGGCTGGCACGTTGCCGGCGCTGGCGCTCGTCGAGCTCAACGTCAACAAGGGCAATGTCGAGCCGCTGCCGATCGCCATCACGGATTTCCAGGGCGGCGACGCGCTTGGGGCGCAGATTTCGCAGATCGTCACCGCCGACCTGAAGCGTTCGGGCCTGTTCGCGCCGATCGACAAGAGCGCCTTCATTGAAAAGATCACCAACCCCGATGCCGCCCCGCGCTTCGACGACTGGAAGGTGATCAACGCGCAGGCGCTGGTCACCGGCAGCGTCAGCAAGGAAGCCGACGGCCGTATCCGCGCCCAGTACCGGTTGTGGGATACTTTTGCGGGCCAGCAGATGTCCGGCGAACAGTTCTTCGCCAACGACGCCAATCAGCGGCGTGTCGCCCACATCATCGCCGACGCCATCTATGAGCGGCTGACCGGCGAAAAAGGCTATTTCGACACCCGCGTCGTCTTCATCGACGAATCCGGCGCCAAGAACGCGCGCAAGAAGCGCCTCGCGATCATGGACCAGGACGGCGCCAACGTCCGCTATCTCTCGGACGGCAGGTCGATCGTGCTGACGCCGCGTTTCTCGCCGAACCGGCAGGAAATCACCTACATGTCCTATGAGAGTGGCCAGCCGCGGGTCTACCTGCTGCAGATCGAGACCGGCCAGCGCGAACTGGTCGGCAATTTTCCCGGCATGACTTTTGCGCCGCGCTTTTCGCCCGACGGCCAGAAGGTGATCATGAGCCTGCTGCGCGACGACGGCAATTCCAACATCTTCGCCATGGACCTGCGCAGTCGTTCAACGACGCGCCTGACCAACTCGACCGCCATCGACACCTCGCCGTCCTATTCGCCCGACGGCAGCAAGGTGGTGTTCACCTCCGACCGTGGCGGCCGCGCGCAGATCTACGTCATGGGCGCCGACGGCTCGGGCCAGACCCGCATCTCCTTCGGCGACGGCGTCTATTCGACGCCGGTATGGTCGCCGCGCGGCGACCTCATCGCCTTCACCAAGCAGACTGGCGGCGAATTCCAGATCGGCGTCATGAAGACCGATGGTTCGGGCGAGCGCATCCTGTCCTCCGGCTTCCAGCAGGAGGGGCCGACCTGGGCGCCGAACGGCCGCGTGCTGATGTTCTTCCGCGATTCCGCCGGTGGGCCCAAACTGGTTTCGGTCGATCTTACCGGGCGTAACGAGCAATCGATCCCGACGGCGAACTTCGCTTCGGACCCGGCCTGGTCGCCGCTGCTGGAATAGGTTCGGCTGGATTGCAACACATACTGAAAAGGGGCCGTTTCGGCCCCTTTTCCATGCATTGGTCGCGTTTTGGCCGCATTTCCGCCTAGGGTCCGCGCCAACTGTGGCCCATAGCCGAACGGCTGCGGACGGGCAGCCTAAACCAAATTTTAACCGTGTTTCTTGAATGCCGGTTAACCCAAACGTGGTTACTGGGTGATCAACGAAATCACTCGAATACGATCACTCGAAATACGAAGGAGAGGCGGCATGGGCCGTATCGCAGCACTTACCAGAAACCCGGTCATGATCGCGCTGGTGGCGATGCTCGCCATCGCGGGTTGCGCCTCGAAGAAGACGCCGAACAACGCGGCTGATCTCGGCCTCAATGGCGCGGGTGCCGCAACACCCGGATCGGCGCAGGACTTCACCGTCAACATCGGCGACCGAATCTTCTTCGATACGGACTCGACCTCGATCCGTGCCGACGCGCAGACGACCCTGGCTCGCCAGGCGCAGTGGCTGAACCAGTACAAGCAGTATGCCATCGTCGTCGAAGGCCATGCCGACGAACGCGGCACACGTGAATACAATCTGGC
>NZ_RZRQ01000106.1:0-18391 GCF_003997785.1 Mesorhizobium sp. M7D.F.Ca.US.004.01.2.1
CACCACCGGAGAGGGGAAAGTTCGAAGACGTTCGAGAAGAGGGCACCGTCAATCACGATCTGGCGCCGGCCGGCAATGTCGAACAGGACTGGCTGGGGCAGCGGAAGGACATCGCCCGGCCTGGGATAGAATTTTGTTGAATATTCCCGCTCCAACTGGTCCGTCGAAGAATTGAGGTAGCGGACCTCTCGCCTATAGCCGGGGCGAACAAGGTAAGCGGCGAGGTGGCGCGAGTCCGGCGACCAGCTCAGCGTCGAAAAGACGTAGCAATTGCCTTCGGCTCCGTCCCGGCTCAGAGGAACATCCTGCAATCCGTCCTCGCTGCGCAGGAAAACGTTGCAGTTCTTGATATAGGCGATCCATTTGCCGTCGGGCGACGCGTTGCTCTTGTCGGGGTTGTTCTCCGCTGGCGGCGTGTAGCGGTGGCTGAGCTCCCTACGGTCCCCTTTCCTTGCATCGAATGTGGTGCTGGTACAGTCATAGCTTGCAAGGTCGCAGCTCCACCGGGTGTCTTCAATCTGGAAGTCGAGCCTGCGACCATCCTCACTCAGTTCGAAACGGTCGAACGGAAGATTGCCGGCTTGATAGCTCTCATGGCTCACCTTGTTTAGCGCTGCCGCCAGACGCGCCTGATCGAAAGCGGGCCGCTTGAAACCCGTGGCAGCATCGACCTGCATGAACTGCTGCTCGCCGTGGCTAGTCCGGCGGTAGACGAAGGCTTCACCCCCGGTCAGCCAGAAAGGCATTTTGGGGACATTGACAGTGAGCCCGCCATATCGATCGTTGATCGTAAGTGCGCGCTTGAAATCGGCCGGCGCTAGCGTCGGGTGTAAACTTTTCGAACCCTTGGCCAGCGTCTGAGTTGCCGATCGCCATGCGGCGCGCGTCAAAGCGCCGATCCTGGACATACCTGTTCACTTCTTTCGGTTTTCGGAATGCTAATTTTGAAGTTGGGTTCTCGTCGCCGGTCTGCAGCAGCGCCGAAGCGTCGCCTTGGAGGAGAGCCAGCACGCGGGTGCAGCCAGGCACGCGCAACAGGGGCGCTCCTTGGACATCCAGGCACTGGTTCGGGTGCCGATTGAAGAGTTGGCGTCCGCCGCCGAAACAACCAGGAAAGAGCGTCCATGCAGCCCTGACGCGACTATTTCCCCGCGAGTATGGCCGCTTGCTTTTCTGCATCATCTGAAAGGTCCTGCTCTAGTCGGGCCGGATGTCACCCCGGCAGAAATCATTGTGCTATTTCGACAATCTCCGAGCGATTGCCGCCGGCCCATGACGAGGTTTACCGATAGGGCGCAATATGCGTGCCAAAGGAAAAGCGGTTTAAATACACGGCAATCCGCCTATGTCGCATCCCCAACATCGTCGCACACCGGACAATGCCGGACGAAATTGTCCCGGGGCGTCAAATTGGTTTGATGGTGACCCAAGGAGTTCTGGCTTTATCTGAGGCGTTCGGCCTTTTTCGAAAGCCGGACTCTTCGCGCGTTTCCGACGGCCCGAAGCGCCTGATCAAAGCTGACGGCATTCCCGGGTCTTGGCCTTGCCACAGCAGCACCTGCTGCATCAATTCCGACGGACGCTGTAGAACACCTGCAACACACGGCCCGCAGCAATTTCTCCGGCGCAACGCTGGGGCGCCCGCCTTTGGCACTGCAGGCGTACATGCCGGAAAGGATGCCGTCTAGCCGCACCAGCGCTCCATTGATCATCAGCCGGTGCGGGCACCAGGATGACCGGCTGGAACGAAATCTTCCAACCGCTTCATCGTGAACAGCTGCTCCATGAACACATCGCTCCCGTCAATCGAGCCGTCTCGCCAGGGGGATCAATAGTCTGTCTTTGGCGTAGGTATTTCAGCAGCCTGCTGTTAGCGTGCGGACGACGCCGACATCAACCGGCGGACAAATGCGACGAGGGCAACAAGCGCGCCTGACGCAACGCCGCCAGATCAGCCGAGCCCGTGCAGAAGCAGGCGACGGCCAACTGGCGGATGACGATCTCGAAATGCGCGACAACGGCCCCGGTGGACACTGTCGCCGCGCCCAGCACGCTGGCCGCCTGCCCGGCGATGTCCGCGCCCAGGCGGATGGCCTTGGCCACGTCGACGCCATCGCGGATCCCGCCCGACGCGATCAGCTTCACCGTTGGCAGCGCCCGACGCACCGCCTGCACGCTGGTCAGGGTGGAATCCCCCAATCGGCGAATGACATCGCCACTGCACGGTCGGCGGCATTGCGGGCGCGCTCGCCCTCCACTGCGGCCCAACTGGTGCCGCCGGCGCCGGCGACATCGATTACCGCCACGCCCGCCTCGACGAGCGCACAGGCACCGAGGCGGACAGGCCCGCCCCCACTTCCTTGGCCACCATCGGCACGCCCACGATGCGCGCGGCGCCAGCGATCAGCGCCAGGACGCCGCGCCAGTTCGCGGTCGCCCTCCGGCTGTACCGCTTCCTGCAGCGGATTGAGATGGACGATGAGCCCATCGGCCTCCAGCGCGTCCACCGCGCGACGCGCCAGGTCCAGGCCGTCGGCCTCCCGCAGTTGCGCGGCGCCGATATTGGCCAGCAAGGGAATGTCTGGCGCCAGGCGGCGCAGCGCGCGCGTTAGCCCCTGGGAGTTGCGGGATTGCAGGCTCACACGCTGCGAACCGCACATGGCGATCCCCAAGGCTTGCGCTGCCTCGCTCAAATGCCGGTTGATGGCCTCGGCCCGTGGCATGCCGCCGGCCATAGAGCTGATCAGCAGCGGCGCGCGCATAGCCTTGCCCAGCAGCGAGGCGCGCAGGTCGATCTGCGTCAGGTCCAACTCGGGCAGTGCGCAGTGTTCGAGATGGATGTACTCCCAGCCAGCGGCCACCGTGGCCGGCGCCGTTCGCCGATCCAGCACGATGTCCAGATGTTCGTCCTTCCCCGGCTCAGGGCGGTGTCGCTCATGCTCGCTCCATCCGTAGCAGCGGGCGACGGCGTTGCGTCGGATCGAACCGACGGCAGCGCGCCCAAGCCGCCGCCTCCGGCGCGTCCAGGCCGACGCACGCTGGCCTCCCCCTGCAGCGTCGCTGCGATAGCGGCTGGTCGAAGTCTGGTAGTACTGCGCGCGGATCGCCGCCATCGCCTCGATCAACGGTCCCCACGGCGCGGGAAAGCATTCTTCCGCCATCACCCGGTGCAGCATGCGCGTATGGCCGGCCAACTCGTCGTTGAGGAACTCAACCACAGGCATAGCCGGATAGCGCTGCAGAAGCAGGATCGCCGCGTTATCGCCGGCCGACCTGTCCTTGTCGCGTCCATGCAGATCGTTCTGCAGGCGCCCTATCACTGAGATGAGCCGCAGGACCTGGCGAAACGCTGGACGCGCGCGCAAGGTCGCCATGTCCAGCCCCCACAGCAGCGACAGGCAACAGAACACGGTCCCGTAAGCGATCGAATCGATGCCGTTGTGCAGGTACTCGGCGTAAGACCAGCGTCGCGCCCCTGCCGCCTGCGCGTGTCCGGCGCGCAGCGCCGCGCAGTAGCACCGGGTATAGTCGAGAAGCCGAGCATAGTCGTGACGATCGTAAGCGAGCGCAGCCAGCGAAGCGCGCAGCTGAGCGCAGCCCTCGAATCCGGAGAGCACGCACGGTACGCCGTGCCCCAGCGCCTGCTCCAGGGCGGCGAGCTGCTCCGGCGCGATCAGGCCAACGTCGTTGCAATCGTCTAGCCAGAACAGCAGCGCCAGTTCGCGATAGAACGCCACGATCAGCGTTTCGTCCTGCGGATCGCGGCCGGTGCGGGCGCTGGTGTCGCGCAGGCTCGGGTGAATGCGTTGCAGGATATACTGGCCGCCCCTTACCGCTTCCTCAGCATGCTCATCCGCGAAACCGGTCAGGGCACGCCCCCACTCAAGCACCTGCTGCAGCGCGCGTTCGGTCTGGATCATGGCGCCGCCCCTGCTCCCTCGGCTACGACGCGCCGCCCACAACGAAGCGCCAGCCACAACCCGGCGAGACCGCATCTCCGCGCCATAACGGCGATCGCGAAGTTATCGATCCGATTGCCAGTTGCTGATGCAAGCTCTTGTGAACGGCCGTTAGGACCGGCCCGCAGCCTCGCCGGCAGTATCGAGCAATCCGCTTGCGCCGGCTCGCCATAGCAGGCGAGGACGGCAAGGTCGCCGGCGGCAAACGCACGCGAGCACATTGCAAGCGACATCCGCGAACGCGGCGCCGACTGGTCAGCCTCCGCCTCGGTGCCCGCATATGTCCGCGAGTCGAGCAGCGCCTTCGCCACGAAATGAGCAGAACGCCTTACGAGCATCGACCGCCGGCTGCTGCGCATGCGCGATGATGAGGCATGGTCTCGCAGCGGACCCGTTCCGACAGATGCTGCACCAGGGACGAGGCGACCTTATCCAACAAGGCACCACTTGCGCTGTTTGTGGAGACGAGCGTCGGCTGCATCCATGCGGCTGCTTGAGTGGTGAAGACTCTGAACGACGGTTCCTACGGCGCTGCCGGCGCAATCGGCTGCTTGGGGGACGCGTGACGCAGTCAAAGCTCCCCTTGCCAAGCACGGAGCAGGCGAGTGAGAGAGCAGATGAATAGGCGTGTCGCCAATATTTTTGCATTGCTCTAATCGATTATAGTTGTGAGGAGCAATTTGAGACCATTTACTTGCGGCTCAAGTCACCCATAAAAGAAGGCAAGCACCGATTCGGTAGCTTATCCCCTGTCTTTCGCGTACTCGCGGCCGTGGCGCCGGGTGAACGATTGAAGACCGCCGGTCTCACTCGCAGGTGGGCGCCAGGGCGTGGGGCGGTTGGCAAGCCACAGGAGTAGGACAATGTCGAAGGATTCGGGTAAGGGCGATAATCACGGCGGCGGACCGGGCAAGATCGAGATCACGGTGGTGGTGAACGGCCAGCCCACGCAGGTCGAAGCCAATCCCAACCAGCCGCTTCACGTCATTCGTACCAAAGCCCTTGAGAACACGCAGAATGTCGCCCAACCAGCCGAGAATTGGGAATTCAAGGATGAGGCCGGCAACTTGCTCGATGTCGACAAGAAGCTTGGCGACTTCGGTTTCCCGAATACTGTGACCCTGTTCCTCAGCCTGAAGGCGGGCGTCGCAGGTGCCTAAACACCAAAGTGTGGATCCGGAGGTCTCCCGAGCGAAGTTTGATCGGGAGATCGGCCGGTTCCGGCCATATGCTGATGTCTATCGGGCTCAGGGCTGCTTCTTGATCGAGGCGACCTTTCCGCGCGCTTTCTTCATTTTCGCCAGCCCCAAGTTAAAGCCACGGGTGGTCAGCGCAGCGAGCGAGGTCGACTTCACCGACTACGACTTAAGACCACCGTCCGTGGTCTTCGTCGATCCGTTTACGCGTCATCCGATTGCCCGGAAAGATCTATACCTGAAAATGCTTAGACGTCCGCCGCTGCCCGGAACGCCGCCGGAGATGATAGGAGCTCTCATCCAGCAGAACGCCGTGCCGCTGACGGACTTCATCCAGGCCAACAGTCCCGAGGACGAACCATTCCTGTGCATGGCGGGCGTCCGGGAATACCACGACAATCCAGCCCATTCAGGTGATCCATGGCTGCTTCATCGGGGTTCTGGCGAAGGCTGTTTGGCCTTCATCCTGGACAAGATCATCAAGTACGGAATCGTTCCTATAGAGCAGTTGCAGATTCAACTCCAACCGACAATCGTAGGAATGGTGGTATCCCCTCAGGCGATACAAGAATGACTGGTTTGAGAGATGTAACGATCGTGACTCTCCCGCGCGGCTGCATCTCGACCACGCATGGGCATCTGCGCTCAGTTGGTCGCGAGGGCAATGAGGGGATGGCGCTCTGGGTCGGCGTTCAGCAAGAGCGGCACTTTGCCGTAACAGAGACGGTTATCCCGGCGCAGCGTCACATTCGGACAAACGATGGCGTTTGCGTGATCGTTGCGGCCGAAGAACTGCACCGGCTCAATGTCTGGCTCTACAAAAGCGGCCTGAAACTCTTGGCCCAGATTCACAGCCATCCGGGCCGCGCCTACCATTCGACGACGGACGACGCTTATGCGGTTGCTACCACGGTTGGGTGTCTGTCGCTGGTAGTGCCGAATTTCGCCCGCGAGCCTTTCGATTTTGCTCGGGTCGCCGCCTATCGGCTTGACGAAAAGGCCAAATGGAATGCGCTCCCTCCCGCGGCACTGTCGCGAATGATCATGATATCGAGTTGAACAATGGCATTCGCTAACTTCATCGATCGCGCCGCCACGGCGGCATCTCAGGTCCTGGCCGATTTTCATCTGGGAGACTTCAAAGCAGCTCTTGAAAAGCAGGTCGTGGCAGTCGCCTTCGACCATCAGGCCGCTTCCTGCGCCGAAGGCCAGGCGACACTAGATCTTGCGGTGAGATTGCTCGCTAGGCTCTACCCGGTTCTGGCGATACTCCCGCTGGACAGCGCGGCGAGCTCTCAAGCCCAAGCGCTGGAGCGCTTGGCAAAGTCGATCAATCCAAAAGTCGGCATCCGGCGTTCCGGCAAGTCTGCCACCGTCTGCGTCGTTGCAGGGGTAACGCGCCCATCACTCCGGTGCCCGATCTTTTTCGTGGGATCGGACGGTTGGGCGGCAAAGCTGTCGCGTACGGACCCGGTGGGCTCTGGCCCAAGTCTGCTGCCTTATGGAGCTGGCGCCGCCAGTTGCTTCGGCGCCGCCAACGTCTTTCGAACTATCTTCGCTGCCCAGTTGACCGGCGCCGAGTTGGACGAAACCATCGACCTCTCGCTATGCAGCTACGACAAGACCAAAGCCGGAGAGCCTGGCCCGATCGACTTCCCAGTCGACCTTGGCGAAACCCACCTCGTTGGGCTCGGTGCGATAGGCCATGGCTCGCTTTGGGCGCTAGCGAGACAACCCGATCTCAAAGGTCGTCTGCATGTAATCGATCACGAAGCGATCGAACTCTCAAACCTGCAGCGCTACGCATTGGCTGGCCAGGCGGAGATTGGTATGTCCAAAGCGGTTCTTGCAGCCACCGCCCTTAGATCGACTGCCCTTGAGGTCGAGGCGCACCCTCTGACGTGGGCAGAATATGTTGCGCGCCGGGGCAATTGGGTCTTCGACCAAGTGGGTGTGGCGCTTGACACCGCCGCCGACCGTCTGGCTGTCCAAGGTGCACTGCCGCGATGGATCGCAAACGCTTGGACGCAGGAGCACGATCTCGGTATCTCCCGGCATGGTTTCGATGACGGCCAGGCTTGCCTTTGTTGCATGTACCTGCCATCCGGAAAATCCAAGGACGAGCACCAGCTGATTGCCGAGGAACTCGGAATACCGGAAGCACACGAGCAGGTGAAAACGCTCCTGCAGACCAATGCCGGAGTTCCCAACGACTTTGTAGTTCGCGTGGCTACAGCGATGGCTGTGCCGTTTGAACCGCTAGCCCCGTTTGTCGGCCAGCCCCTGCGCTCCTTTTATCAGCAGGCTATCTGCGGCGGTCTGGTGTTCCAGCTTAGCGAAGGAAGTCGCCGCGTTCGAACTGTGGTTCCGATGGCCTTTCAGTCGGTGCTTGCCGGGATTATGCTTGCCGCGGATTTGGTCAAACATAGTGCGGGGTTTCCCATGAGCCCGACGACGAGCACTCGGGTGAATCTTCTGCGCCCCCTTGGCTCTCACTTGCACGATCCGAAGGCCAAGGACTCCAGCGGCCGCTGCATCTGTAGCGACGACGATTTCATTGCCGCTTACAGGCGCAAATACGGCGAGCGCGTTGATCAGGTAAGCGATGTCTCGGCCGCCTAAACAGACGCGCACCTCTCCGTAGACGCAGGGGGCGCGGCTTGTGGGCGTGACCATGGGCGCCATTATCACACGCTTGGCCCGCTCCTTTGCCGGCCTATCGTCCTCCGCGCATGATCCCTGTTGCCGACGTGATGATCCAGCACCAGCCGCCATGGCACCAGAGGCTGGTCAAACCTCCGTTGTTGGCCGATTTGGACAGTGCTGCATCAGGTCTCGACCGACGTCTCGACAGTCAGGGCTGCTTCGACGGGTGTGAAGATGTCAACATCGACCCCAGGCGCCCGCATCGTCACAATCAGGGCGTACCGAGCCAGAGCGTCGACGCGTTCCAGGTAAGGCTTCTCCTTCCACCAGCCCCCGACCGGGAACACGCCGATCGCATCACGCTCGGCGAGATCGGCGGCGCTGCCCGACCAGAAATCGGCGTGCAACGAGCCGCGATCGCGGAAGGTGCCGAGCAGCCACTCTTCTCCGCCTCCAGCAGGCGCCCCTTCCTCCTCGTCCCGAGCGGCCTGATTGATGCGGGCTCGGAATTCGTCGACTGTCTCGGTCGCTGACTTTACTCTGAACCGAAGACCATGGGACGCGTAACGATGCCGGCGGGTCCATCCGCGTTCACCGGGGTTGGGTTCGATGAAATAGGACAGCGTGACGCGGAGCTCGACCTGGGCAGCGCCGAGCGCCGCGAGCTGCTCCTTCGGCCAAGGCAGGCGATGCAGCTTCATGTCACGCGTTTTGGCAGCCGCGCCGCCCTCGCGCTGGAAAGGCTGAAGCTCATCTTCAACGATAAGCGTGAGGTCGTTCACCGTTGACAGAAGCGCGCGCCCAAGATCTGGCACGCCGTAACCATAGCGCCGCACGAGCGCCTGGATCTCGCCCTTCGCTCCGTTGCACGCATCGATGCGTGCGCGCATCGCCGGAGTCCATTCGGCCGAGTGGACGATCAGGGCGCGAACCGTTTCAGGCCACAGCTCGGGGCGCGCTGATAGAATTAGTCCCGCCATCCGTGCGGCATGGGCCGTTGCCGCGCTCGTATCTCCGAGGGTGGTGAAGTGGCGCAGTTCGGGTCGATAGAAAGTGGTCAATATCTGCAGATCGTCGATCGGCTCGCCAGGCAACACACCGTCATGGGCGAGATTGCCGCCTTCGAAGACGACCTCGGGCTTCACCGGCCACTGCCTGTCCCAAACGACCGAAGTGCGACTGCGCGGCGAGAGCTCGCCGACCGGCGCGATCGGAGCGTAGCCCGCAAAGTCGGTGTCAATGATATCGACCTTTTCTGTGAAAGCGCCGACCGTCAGCGCATTCCAGGCCTGAGAAGGATCATCGACTGCTTCCAGATCGTTGCGCGTCAAATGCTCGGCCGGCATGAGGTCATCGCCGATGTTGCCGGCAGAGAGAACGATCAAGCGTCGCTGCTCCTCTTCGAAACAGAGTTGGTCGATAGCGGCAGACCACGATGTGGGCCTTCCACGCGCCGGACTGGCGCTTGTCACAGCCATTGCGATCGCGCGGCGGCGCTCCGGCGCCTGCACCTCGGCGCGGGCGATCGCTTCCGCGGTGATCGAGCCATAGAGTTCTGGATCGTTTGCCTCGTCTTCTGGCGGAAGGATACGGACACTCTCCAGCCGAAAGGGCAATGGAACTGGATCGCCTCCGACCAGGAGCGGGACCAGATCACCGTACAGGCCGACACCTGCCATTCGCGTCCCGTGGCCGCTCCACGCAGGTGTGTCGTCGCTGCCCCATGCCGGTTTGACGGTGTGCCAGTCTTCAACGGCAAGTGCGGGTTCGATCAACGGGTGGGTGCGACGTACGCCGCTGTCGAGAATGCAGACCGCAATATCGGATTGAGGCGGTCTGACGCGCCCGAGAAGCTCGTCGCTCCAGTCCCTTTGCTCCGCGCCGCCAAGGCCCATGAAGAAGGACGGCGTATCCTTCGCGCGCCGCAGCTCGGCGACGACATCGCTGTGCGCAATCATGCGGTCGAGCATTGCCGTGCTGGCGAGTGCCAGCATGACCACCCGCTCCGGAAACCTGACCGCATGCGTGCGCAAAGTGATGTTCAGGGCTTCGGCAATGTGCTCGAAGTTCTCGCGGCGACCGTCGCGCAGCCAGACTTCCCACCACACCTGCTCGTCAGCGGCCTGGGGGAAGAGGTCGTCGTGGTCGGTAAACAACGATCGTGCAGTCGCCAGCCTGACTGTCTCCATGCGGGAGACGAGCGGCTCGTTGCGCGGTCTGCCGCGGTCAGTGTCAACGTCTCGATACGCCTCGACTTTCCGCAAATAATAGGCTTGCGCGCTTTGCGGCAGGAACACCGACGCTGTGATGGGAGCACCGGGTTGAGTTGGCTCATGGACGGCGACCAGCTCCATGTGCTGGCGACGATCGGCCAACTGGTCGAGGGCCGCCCGTCCGGACATGGGCAGATCGATCTCGAGGTAAAAGCCAGGCGTGCCGACCGACAGCTGGGGGTCACGCGCCGCAATCTGCTGGCGTGCACTTTCGACCGCTTGTTCGATGGATTGCGTCAAGGCCGCAGCATGCGACGCCCGATCACGCGCCGGCAGCGGCGGTGCATGTATAAGTTGGTTGGGCCGCCGATAGGCTTCCCGAATGCCGTTGTTGCGAAGGTGGATATGGGCGCGGTCGCGCGGAAAATCGTCTGCCATTATGATCTGTGCTGTCGCTACTCAGACAGCGAAGCCTGCCGGCGTTCCTTCAGAGCGTCGATGAGCGCTTCCGAGGTGATCCGCTTCCCCCCCCGCAATATGATGGTTTTTGCAGCGTCGTCGGCCGCGCGGGTGATCTCGGCCTGCGACAGTCTCTCTGCCTGAGAGATCGCCTCGTTCCAGGCAAGCCCTCTGGTGTCGAAGCGGTCGAGTCGAGCCCGAAGCAGCGCCTCGATAATCGGCCGATCGGGCACGGCGTATTCGATGACATCGTCGAAACGGCGGAACAAAGCTCTGTCGAGCAGCTCGGGATGATTTGTTGCCGCAATAATCAGGCTGTGGCTGTCGTCTTGCTCGAGAAACTGCAGAAACGAATTCAGCACGCGCCGAATCTCGCCAACATCCTGGCGTTCGCCTCGACGCGCGCCGATGGCATCGAATTCGTCAAAGAAGTAGACGCCCCGCGTCGCCTGCATTGCATCAAAAACAAGCCGCAGCTTTCCGGCAGTCTCTCCCATGAACTTGGTGATCAAACCATCGAGGACGATCATGAAAAGGGGCAGATGAAGCTCCCCGGCCAATGCCGATGCGGTCATCGTCTTGCCTGATCCTGGCGGGCCGACCAGAAGCAGTTTGCGACGGGGAACAAGCCCGTGCTCGCGCAAGCTTGCTTGTTGGCGCTGCTCTCCCAGCACGCGGTGCAGGCGCGAGCGCAGACTGTCCGGCAAAATCATGTCCGTCAGTCGCAGGTCCGGATAGCGCACATGCAGGAGGCCTGCGAGTTCGCCCTTTGGCTGAAAAAGGGGAACCGGCCGACTGCTCTTGGCAATCCGGGCGTCCCTGCTCTTGGCTGCGTCGACCAGATCCTTGAGCTCCTGAGCAAGCTTGCCATGGCCTTGACGTGCCTCATGCGCAGCAAGCTGCATCGCGATAGAGAGGAAACGATCCTCGTCGCCGGCAATGTGGCTTTTAAGCAGCGTCACGATATGGCGGGCCGTGGTCATGGCTCTCTTCTGGGGTATCCGTTTACTTGGCGAAGCGCATGCAACCTAAACGCTTTCAACGGCGATTTGTAACGCGCAATGGTGTTTTTTCTCTTGTCGATGTTCGCCCGTGGCAACTTCAGCGGTGAACTGTTGCGCCGCGGTCATAGGCCAGCCGGAATAACGCCGGCCAGCAGACAACAGTCCGCATCTTCGAGCGCTCGAAGTCTGGCCACTCACGCAGCGTGTCGGGTCCGAACGCTCCAAAGCCGCCCCGCCTGGCAGGTCCATGCGACCGATTGCGGGCGTGCGGCCATAAGGTCTACGCGGGCTCGCATGGCTGCCCGCGCCGCTGGCTAAAAAGCTGTACACCATCTCACGAAACACCAGGTCCGCTCCTTTGCCGGCCGACGGTCCATGAAATCCCCTCCCCACTCACGACACCGGAGACCTCCTTGCCCACATGGCGCTCAAGCACCGGCCGCCATGGCACCAGCGTGAACTCGCGCGACTTTTCAACGACGGCATATTTTCCGCTGGCAAGCTCGACGGAGCGGCGGAGCGTACCCTCTACTCGTCCTCCGAATCGCGCTTCGGCATAGGGCAGGCCAAGTTCCTCCGACAGTTGGCCAGCAACACGGTTCAGTTCTCGCTGGCGCAGGATCGAAAGCATGTTGGCTCGATAGACGATCCCATCCTGTTCTTTATGCGCGAGGCCTTGCGCGATCAGCCACTGCCGCCGGCGAGCTTGCGCCTCTCTCACGTCGCGGCCGAAGCCGGATCCGTGCAAAGGCTCGGGTCTATCGGCAACCAGCTCCCGGTCGAGCCAGGTGGCGCCGTTGAAGCTGACCTGTCGCTCCAGCGCCATTGAGGAGAGCTTGTCGGCAACGACAGGCTCGGCCCTGGCCCGCTGGCCCTCATAATTCGCGACGCGATCGAGATGGTCCGGCGCGATGAGCCAGGTGCCGTTCGGCTCTCGCTCAACGCCGCCGGTCGCGCGGCGGATCGCCTCCAGCCGCCGCACATGCGTTCGCGCAAAGCTCTCGGTGGCGGATGGGTCATGCTTCAGGTGCATATCGACGTCGTAACGGCCGCCATGCGCGGCGGCGATTTCGGCGATGGTACGATCGACCTGCCTCGGCTCGGTGTTCCTTGGCGCGACACGCACGATGCAGCCATTAGGCATCGTTTCCATCGCCTCGCCTCTACCGATGTTGATCCAATGGCTCTTACCGTCGACGGCGTCGACGATCATGTAATGGCGGTCATTGATCTCGTCGGCCAGTCCACGCGCGACAACGCGACCGACGAGAGACTGGACGGGCTCGCCGGATCGATCGTGGATCACCCAGTCGGCGGCCCTGCGGGCAAGCCCCTTGCCGGTCAGTTCGCGGTGCATGGTCTTGATGATGTCGCCGCGTTCGCCGGTGCGGCGCAGCGTGGCTTCGAGCTCATCGTCGAGGCGCCAGGAGCCAGCGCCGACCTCCGCGGCCAGACCCATCCGCTCGAGCTTGCGCAGCCGTCCCTGGTGCAGCGTCTGGCGAATGGCGTCGGGACCGCCCGGCGAGACCAGGCCGTCATCATCACGCATGCTGAGCAGCCGACGGTCGATGCTGGTGAAGCGTTCCTGCTCCATTTCCCGGCGCAGGCGAAGCTCAATCTCGCGGTCGGTTCGCGGACCGAGATCGAGGCTGACCAGCTCGGCCGCCCGCTCGCGGATGCCAGATGAGATATATTCGCGCGCGATGACCAGGTTCTCGCCACGGTCGTCCCTGCCACGGACGATGATGTGGCTGTGCGGGTGGCCGGTGTTGAAATGATCGACCGCGACCCAGTCGAGCTTCGTGCCGAGGTCTTCCTGCATCTGCGCCATGAGCCGCCGCGTCAGCGCCTTGAGGTCGTCGTACTCGATGCCGTCTTCGGCAGCGACGATGAAGCGGAACTGATGGCGGTCGCCGTCCGCGCGATCGATGAACGCCTTGCCGTCGACGCGGCCGCTGTCGGCGCCGTAGAGCTCGCCAGGTTCACCTTCGCGGGTGACCCCGTCGCGCTGAAGATAGCGTAGATGGGCACGCGCCCCGTCCGCGCCCTTGCCGGCGAGCTTGACGACCCGCGCCTTGACGATCACCCGGCGCTGGCGGAAGGCGGCATACCGGTCGCGCGATTTCAGCAGTGCGGCGGCCGCCCCGCCGCGCCCTGTCCGGCTTCCTGTGAAGCGACCACCGCGTTGCGGCCGGCCGCCAGCCCGGTTGATCGCCGCACGAACCTGGCCGGCATAGCGTTTGCCGGCCTTCGAGCCGCGCGACCCGATTTTGCCGAGCTTCGGCCTGAACTCGTCATCCTTAATGCGAGCCTCCCAGACATATCAAGCAAAATCAGACACTTACACGTCAAACCCTCTTGGCACCGGCGGCAGCCTCCCGGAAAAACGATGTGCAGACAAAGATTTAACCGCCTCCTGGAGGCGGTACCTTTATCTTGCCTTCCGCGCCCAGCCCCGCCAGACGCGCCCCCGTCCGCCATGGCTAACGCACCGGCTCCTTCGGCTGCGCGCCGTCCTTGCCGAGCGGCACGAAGAGATCGCCGTTTCGCACGCCTGAGTGAACACCGTCATGAATGAAGAACAGCGACCGTCCGAGAGGAGCGATTTGCGCCTTTGGAGCGACAGATTGGCTTTCGAACGCCTCGATGTCGGCCGCCGAAACTCCGGCCGCCTTGAGTTGGTCGAGGTACTCGACGGTCTCTTCTGGCAGCGGTTTGCCACGCTTCAAATGCTCGTCGTAGCGCTCGGGACCGGCATTGTAGGCGCCAAACAGGCCAGGAAATCCGAAGCGGTCATACATGGCACTGAGATAGGCCGTGCCGGCCAGGATATTGTCGCGCGGATCGTGGGGGTTAGGCCCAAGGCCGTGTTCGACCCGCATCTCTTCATAGGTGCCGGGCATCACCTGCATGAGGCCCATGGCGCCAGCGGGGGAGGTGATGGGGCGGCCGCCGCGCATTGTCTTGCCGCCGCTTTCGGCAGCCATGACGGCATAGATCCAGGCTTGGGGAATATGGAAGCGCCGGCTTGCTTCCGATACCAACGTCTGCCACTTTCGCAGCTGCGGACTTTGGGAGATGGCGACCGGCTCAGCGCCGGTCGAGGCGGAACAGGCGCATGGCGCAATGGCGATCATGCCCAACAAGAGGAGGGTCACTCGGTCCATAGTGGTACGAGCCTCCCGATGACATTTTGAGTGGGAACAGGCCCGAAATAGCGGCTGTCGAAGGAGCGGTTTTTGTCGCTGCCGAGCAGGAAAACCTCGTTATCCCCGAGCGCTCGGCAGCCGTTCCACCATGGCAAAGGTCGGCCTTCGGCGTCGATTTTGAGCCGGCGCGCGACGATGTCGCCGCCGATGATGATGGCGTCATTGAAGGCGCAGACATTATCGTCCGGCAGCGCTGCAAGACGTTTTGCCAGCGGCACATTGCGAGGCAGATAGCTGCGCTCGGCGGCGAGATACGCCGCGTATTCAGGCGGGCGCACGAGCACGAGATCGCCACGCGCCAGCGCTCCCGCAGCGATGCGGTAAAGGCCGATCGGCGCGCTGGCCGAGGCGTTCCAGACCAGCCAAGGGGCGGGCTTTCCCAGCGCCGTGAAGCCCAAAAGACCGAGACCGGCCGCGGCCAAGGCGACCGTCTTACGGGCTCGAACACGCCTCAGGCGGCTGCCGATCAGATGGATGGAAGGGCGCCGCCTCATGAACGGCCTCCCGTGCCGCCCTGGCCGGAACCGGCCTTGCCATCGCCGGCGATGGAGTGCTGCGGGTGTCCTTTCGACCAATGGTCGAGTTCGTCGATGTGATAGCGGACATAGCGGCCGTGCTTGCGGAATTTCGGGCCGCCGCCCTTGAGCCGCATCTTTTCGAGCGTGCGCTGGGAGAGCCCGATATAGAAGGCGGCTTGGGCTGTGCTGAGAAACGGGCTGCCCTTTTTCGCGCGGGCCGCGCGTTCGTTTTCGTCGTCCATGATGATCCTCGTTTCGCTTCGGACAAGCGAGGGCGAGGATGGGCGAGGGAGATCGTCTCGGGGACGGGCGAAGAGTCGGGGGAGAGTTTTCGCCGCCCTTTAGGGCGGACGGGGTTTGGGTGGAACTCCTGGGAATGAGCCCCGCGCCGGGGCTGCGGCGCGAGGCTCTTATCTCGGCCGGTCAGTCGGCCGGGTTCCAGATGATGGCGTAGGTGTCGTGATCGTCCTGGCCGGCGGCTCGGCCGAGATTGGCGTAGAGCTTGCGCGGTCCGAACTCCGGCGCTGCAATCGACAGGCTCACATAATCCTTGCCGGAAGTCTCGCCGGTGCGGATCCAGCCAGCGCCGACTTCGACCCCTTGCGTAAGCACCCGGAAGTCGGGATGGTTATCGGCGCTCTTGGCCTGGTTGGGGACGATATCGATGTCGGCGCGGACGCTGAGCGTCTTGAACTGGCCCTTGTAGGCGCCGTTTTCCTGCTTGTTGACGTAACCGATCGCGGTCATTTCGAAGTCTCCTTTTGTGGTTTCGCCGGGGACCATCCCCTGCGATGGCGCACCGTAATGGGCGCGTCAGGACCGCCTGAATCCGACAGGGCCGCAGCGACAGTGAAGGACCCGAGCGGGCAGCTTTTTTGTGAGCGAAGCGGCGCGAGGAAGCCGCCGCAGGCGGCGGGGAAAAAAGCTGATGGCGCGAGGGTTTCGGGCGGCCGGACCCGCCCATAGGTCGACAAGCCAGCCGCAGGGATGGTCCTTGGAGAGAGCATGGAGACCGCTCGCCAAGTGCGGTCTGTCAGCCAAGCAGGACGCCGGGATGAAACGGCCTGCAAAGATGCTGCGCCCTTATGCCGGATCGAGATCGTGCCAGCGGGTCGGGCGCCAGAGCAGACATCCGGCATGGTGCGATCTATGAAAGCAGGGCTCGCCAGCGGGAATTTGATACGCGAGGGGGCCAAAGTAAGGCTGGATGAGAAGCCGGTGCTACCTGCAGGTCCAGTGTCATGTGGCGGCGCTCGGGAAACCGCTACGCAATGTAACGCGCTCTTATGAGGCGAACAGACCGGCCCCAAAACCGATCGACCGGTGGTCGGCGCGAAACGCGTCATGCCTGTCCGAAAGCTGACAGTGGCAGAAGACGCATGTCGGGTTCCGCACAATTGACCATGCTGGATTTGTGAGGTTTTCAGGGAGAGCCATGCGTTCACTTCCCAGTGAGCTTTGGCACGGCATTTGCTCTTGATGTGGCAACACGGATCGAAGGTTGACTGCATGCACAAGCGCGAGATGAGCAATGCTCTCCTTTCCTGGAGGCTTGGCAGCAGATTCGATTTGACGTTGCGAGGAGCTTCAGCCGCTCGCGGCGGAAGTGATCTCAAATCTGAAGGCACCGTTGGGGCCGCAGCCATCAAACACATCTTTCTCTTTTTCGCAGCTCGTCTTCAACGCGATGCGGACTTCTTCGCGTCGACGGCGGCCGAAGGTGGAGAAGGGGCTCGACTTGCAAAAAGGAGTTGTCAATGACGTCTTACGTTCGCACCAACAGCCCGGCGCAGGTGCGCTCACTGTCCACCTTTGGCAAGCATCTGCAAAGGAGCGTGCTGACGGCGACGCTGCTTGCCGCGGCTTCGACGGGAAGTGAAGCGCAGCCCTATGTTCGTGCTGACGGCAGCACGACTGACGACTTGGAAGCGGCGCGAGCAAGTTGGCGTCATGACGCCGAATTCAATGGAAATGTGGGGCTCGCAGCCATCAACGCGGATGCCGCGTATGCGTTGGGTTCCACCGGGGAGGGGGCCAGAGCTCCTCGCCTGCCCTCGTCCGTCTTGACGAGTGCCCGCTTACAGCCTACCTCACTATCGCGTTAGCACTCGTCCATCGCGAGTGCTAACAAAAACCCCTCAACAGCGCACCAGGGAAAAATCCGAAAATGGCAAAGTCGAAGTTCCGCCCGCTGCATGACCGCGTGGTCGTTCGCCGGGTCGAATCCGAATCCAAGACCGCTGGCGGGATCATCATCCCCGACACGGCAAAGGAAAAGCCGCAGGAAGGCGAGATCATCGCTGTCGGCTTCGGCGCTCGTGACGAAGCTGGCAAGCTGGTCCCGCTGGACGTCAAGGCCGGCGACCGCATCCTGTTCAGCAAGTGGTCGGGCACGGAAGTCAAGCTCAATGGCGAAGACCTTCTGATCATGAAGGAATCCGACATCATGGGCATCATCGGCTCATATCAGGCCCTTTCGTCAACTGAATTCCCGGGCTCGATTGAAGCCCCTGCCAGGAGCTAAAAATGGCTGCCAAAGACGTAAAATTCTCCCGCGATGCCCGCGAGCGCATGCTGCGCGGTGTCAACATCCTCGCTGACGCGGTGAAGGTCACGCTCGGCCCCAAGGGCCGCAACGTGGTCATCGACAAGTCGTTCGGCGCCCCGCGCATCACCAAGGACGGCGTCACCGTCGCCAAGGAAATCGAGCTTGAGGACAAGTTCGAAAACATGGGCGCGCAGATGGTCCGCGAAGTTGCTTCGAAGACCAACGACATCGCTGGCGACGGCACCACGACCGCGACCGTTCTGGCGCAGTCGATCGTCCAGGAAGGCCACAAGGCCGTTGCCGCCGGCATGAACCCGATGGACCTGAAGCGCGGCATCGACCTCGCGGTAACCGACGTCGTTGCGACCCTGATCAAGAACGCCAAGAAGATCAAGACCTCCGAAGAGGTTGCCCAGGTCGGCACCATCGCCGGCAACGGCGATGCTTCGGTCGGCAAGATGATCGCCGAAGCGATGCAGAAGGTCGGCAACGAAGGCGTCATCACGGTTGAGGAAGCCAAGACCGCCGAGACCGAACTCGAAGTCGTCGAAGGCATGCAGTTCGACCGCGGCTACCTCTCGCCCTACTTCGTCACCAACGCCGACAAGATGGTTGCCGAACTCGAGGACGTCTACATCC
>NZ_RZRQ01000107.1:0-18385 GCF_003997785.1 Mesorhizobium sp. M7D.F.Ca.US.004.01.2.1
GGGTGTTGGCGACGTGTTAGTCCATGAATCGATCATCGGCTCGCGCTTCACCGGCA
Organism: Mesorhizobium sp. M7D.F.Ca.US.004.01.2.1; assembly: GCF_003997785.1. Lineage (NCBI taxonomy): Bacteria > Pseudomonadati > Pseudomonadota > Alphaproteobacteria > Hyphomicrobiales > Phyllobacteriaceae > Mesorhizobium > Mesorhizobium sp. M7D.F.Ca.US.004.01.2.1. Next base: position 57 of record NZ_RZRQ01000107.1, read on the forward strand.
GGATCCTGGAGCTGACGCAGATCGGCGATCGCAAGGCGATCGTTCCGGAGATCACCGGCCGGGCCTGGATCACGGGCGAGCACAGCTATTATCTCGATCCAACCGATCCGTACCCCCAAGGCTATGTGCTGTCCGATACCTGGGGAACCTCCACCTCGGTGAAGCAGTAGGTGCACCGACAGCCGGGCTGTGCGACGATGGCAAAGGGTAAGGTGTTTGTGGATTGCCGGCGGACGACGATCGATTGCATCGGCGAACTGATGCAGCTGATCGCCGCGGGTGCGACCATTCGTTCCGATATTCGCTTGCGGGCACTGCGACATCGTAAGGCGCTGTCGGCCAGATAAGGACGGAGGCAGGCGGTGAAGAAATCGGCGGAAGAAGCACCCGGCATCGACCGGTTGAAGATCGGCTTTGTCCTCGCTCGCTCCTTCACCCTTTCCGCGTTCGCGCTGTTCGTCGACACGCTAAGATTGGCGAGCGACGAGACCGACAAATCTGGCAGGGTTTTGGCCGATTGGCAGCTCCTGGCGAGCACCCGAAACCTGATCACCTCCAGTTGCGGAGTCCAGGTCGCGCCGACATCGGATTTCGTGGACCCGAGAGAGTTCAACTATATCGTGGTCGTCGGCGGGCTGCTGAACGGTGAATTTCCGGTCGACAGCGAGACAGTCAGCTACCTCAAGCGAGCCGCCGCTGCGAAAGTCCCCTTGATTGGGGTCTGCACGGGAACGTTCATCCTGGCCGAGGCTGGCCTGATGAAGTACCATCAGACTTGCGTCAGCTGGCTCCATTTTCAGGCTTTCCGCGAGCGCTTCCCGGATCACGCGGTCAGGGCGGACCGTCTGTTCAATCTTGACCGCACCAGGGGATCATGTGCCGGCGGCAGCAGCGCGGCAGATATGGCCGCGTCGATCGTCAGGCGCCATATCAGCAGGGAGGCCGAGACAAACGCACTCGAGGTGCTGCAGATCGAGAAGGCGCGCTCGGCGTCGGACATCCAGCCGCGCAGACCGCTTGCCATCGAGAGCCATGATCCCAGACTCAAGGCTGCGCTCATCATCATGGAGAACCATGTCGAGAATAGAATCTCCATTCCCAAATTGGCCGCCTTGGTTGGACTATCACGAAGGCAACTCGAGCGCCTCTTCATTGAGAAAACAAACAGTTCTCCGGCGGTTGTCTACACAAGGGTGCGTCTGGAGCGAGCGAAATACCTCCTGATGCAGACCCGGGCTCCGATGATCGAGATCGCGATCGAGGTCGGCTTTGAAAACGCCTCGCATTTCTCGAGGCTCTTCCGTCAGACTTATGGTCAACCACCGAGCAAGTTCAGATCGGCCGTTTCGAACTGACTTGCCGAGGTTGATAGAGTGACGCCACAACCGCTTTGGGTCTCGACGAGAGGTCCGCAGTGACGGCGCCGGAAGCGTCGCCTACCCCTCCCGACTGCCTACCTTACCTGCCGTTAGCACTAACGGACGAATTTGAAAACGTGTGGCAATCGATTACGAGCCTAGATGTTTGGTCCCGGCATTTGCTGGAGCGGATTGAGTTTGAAGCGTTCCGGTTGTGACGCCCACGCCTTGCAGATGAACTGGTAGGGTGTGAGACCCTTGAGGGTCTTGAGCCTGCGGGCGAAGTTGTAGGCGGCGACGAAGTCGGCGAGATGGGTGCGCAGTTGGTCGTGGCTCTCGTAGTAGAAGCGCTTGACGGTGGCGTCCTTGATAGTCCGGTTCATTCTCTCGACCTGGCCGTTGCATGGGAGCGCCACAGCGACAGAGGCGGTCCGTCGAGCGATACAGCATAGTCAAGAGAATGCCAGCGAAATGCTTTTGGGAGACAGTGCCGCTAGCCCGAACGATCGCCATGAGGCGCGTTCCTGACCTTTCTGCTTTGGATCACTGGCAGTCATCTGCCGCTTGCAAACCGGCTCGATCGCGTTCGCTTGAACTAAAGCTTGCTGTTCGCAGGCTTGCGATTATGGTTGGTGAAGTTTCTGGGGCGGCAGGGGAAGCAACATTTGCCTCGTCGATCAGCACGATCGCACCTGCTTGGTCTGATCGCTGCCGCGGTGGTACCCGTCTGGCTCTTCGCGGCCTATCTGCTGGTCCAATATGCTCTGCACGAGCGATCCCGCTTCGAGCAGGATGCACTGCAGACTGCCCGGCAGGTTTCGCTCGTAGTCGAGGGCGAACTAGCCAACCTCCAAACGACTCTCAACGGTCTGTCGAAATCGGCTGCTCTCGCCAATGGCGATCTGGAGGCCTTTCGCGGCGAGGCGCTCAGCCTGGTCGAAGGGACGGACCGGATCATCGTCCTGCGCGATTTAGAGCGTAATCAACTGTTGAATACAGAGATCGGGTACGGTGCTGATCTGCCGCCGATCGAACCGATATCGGCGGGGGATCGGGAGAAACTCAGAGCGTCTGGCGTTTTCGTCAGCGATGTCTTCGCCAGCAAGGATTCCAAAACCTACCGCATCGCTGTAGCCACAAAGGTGCCGGCTCCGACGGGCGAAGACCTGGTGCTTTCGATTTCTGTCCCAACCGCGCGCATTCGCGATGTGATGATGCCTGCGGTGCCTGAGGGGTGGACGGTGGGCATTGGAGATCGCGACGGTAATTACGTGGCACGTTCCAGGTCGCACGAGGAGATGACCGGCAAGCCCGGATTGCCAGAATATCTGGAAAAAATCGTTGGCCGCTCCGGCAGCTTCACGTCCCGCAACTACGAAGGCATCACGCTGCTGGCAGGCTACTACCGATCGTCATATTCCGATTGGTTTTATACCGCCAACATGCCGCTTTCGGATGTGCAGGCGCCGCTGTGGCGCTCGCTCGCGGCAATTTGCGGGATAGGCCTCCTGGCGCTTCTTGTGTCAATCGCCCTCGGGTACGTCGTTGGAAAGCGCTTCACTGGAGCGACCGCCGACCTTGCCGCTCGCGCTGAGGCGCTGGGCCACGGCCGCGCCGTTGAACCTATGTCAACCTCGGTTACCGAGTTCGCTGCTATCGCGCAGGCGCTGGTTGACGCAGAGCGAGCCATCGCTGAGCGTCGGTATGAGTTGGAGACAGTGCTGGAGACGGTGCCGGCGGCGGTCTGGTTCACCTATGACCCGAAAGCGCTCCAGGTGATCCGCAATCGCTTCGCTGCCGAACTCATGGGTTTACCGACGGACGTCCGTAAATCCTTTGGGGCGCCCGATCTGGTGATCAACACCGTCGCAGTCAAGGACGGCCACACCGTAAGCCGTGAAGACCGACCTCTAAGCCGGGCAATGCGCGGAGAGCTGACCGACAACGAAGAGTTCGCCTACACCCTTCCATCAGGGGGGAGCGCTTCCTGCTGTCGAGCGCGCGTCCGATCCGCAGCCCAAGCGGCAACATTATTGGCGCTGTGCAAATCAGCCTGGACATCACGGACCGTAAACGCGGCGAAGAGCACCGCAAATTGCTGGTGAATGAACTGAATCACCGCGTCAAGAACACGCTTGCGGTGGTCCGATCCATCGCAAGCCAGACGATCCGCAACGCTACGACGTTGCCCGAGGCAGGACGGACCCTGTCCAACCGGCTCATCTCGCTGGCAAAGGCGCACGACATCCTTACGCAACAGAACTGGAGCGGTGCCGATCTCAATGATCTGATCACAGCGTCAATCAAGCCGCATGCATCGATCGAGCGCTTTCAAATCAGCGGCGGCAAGGTTTGGCTTCCGCCAAACGTCGCCCTCTCATTTGCTCTCGCGCTTCATGAACTTACGACAAATGCAATCAAATATGGGGCGCTGTCGAATGCAAAGGGCAAGGTTTCGATATCCTGGAAGCTTGTTGGTCAAAAACAGCAACGCCGACTTGAACTCGAATGGCGAGAGACAGGCGGCCCAACCGTCGGCCCTATCGAGCGCAAGGGGTTTGGCACCCAGCTTCTGGAGCGCATATTCGCCTCCGACTCGGCAGGCCGAATCGTCCTGACGTTCGAAAGGTCAGGACTGGCTTGCGATTTTCGGGTGAACTTGTTTGAGCCGAATGAGGCTGAGGCACATTTCCCAAGCAGCGAAACTTAGACCTCGCCGGTTCAGTCCGAGCTATTTGCATAGGAAGAAGATCTTGCCGTTGGCCGCTACTCGCCCACGCCAAAGCGGTTATGTCAGAGAAGGGAACGTTCTGCTTCGGGTGTCCGCCAATGGCGCAACCTGATCGTTCCGATCGACGAGAAGAATGGCAACATTCCAGCCTTTAGACTAGCGACGTTGCCGCCACGCAGCGGCAATGAAGGTTCTGCCAGCTACTGCGCACCCGGTGTCCATTCGGGCAGCGGCGCAAGGCTGCGGTTGAACTGCTTCCACCACATGGACTGATCTATCTCGCAGCACGCGCGAAGCATGGCGTGCGCCTTCTCGAAAGCCTGGGTGGCGAGATCGTCGAACGTCATATGCGCGTCGTATGGTATAGACACCACCAGTTCCTGACCGGTCTGTGTGCCGCCTTCGTCAACCTGAAGATAAAGCCAAATGACGAATTGTGCGTCTTGGCCGCTCGCGTCCGCATTGCCGATCTTGATGCGGTCGATACCTGCTGCAGTGACTTTCATGCGGAGACCCCTTCATTTGGTTGGATTCGCAGTGAATCCCAGAAGTCCGCAGCGATCAGAAAGGTTCCCGGACCGTTGTCCCTATGGTGAAGTATTGATAAAGAAGTGGTTAGGCAGCCCCTACCCTTCATATGAATTTCGCATGGTTGGTGAACCATCCAGAAACTAATTTAGGGGCATGCCGCTGAGGGGGCCATGCAGCCGGCAGCTTGAGAGAACCATCCTGTACGTCCGTCGGCTATCCGGCAAACGGCAGATCGCGGATGTACGTGCGACGATCTTCGCAGGACAGGTCAGCACTGATGTTCAACGGGGGTCCGAAGATACCCGTCGGATACCCCATCGCAGGAACGAAAATGGAAGAGAAGCAGGACTTTCGTGTGCAGTTTATGCACACGAACCCTTATAACGCGTTGATTTTGCCAGTCTATCCGTCCAGTCCATCATCGGCGCAATAGCAAGTTTGTTGTCTGTTATATTAATGTCATCGTCTTCTTTTGATCTAGGTCGATCCAATTCCCGATTGGAAAGACAGACCAGTTGGCAAAAGGCGCCCGCCTACGCCACCGCAACGGAAAGCCACATGGCTACATCGACGTTCTTGTTGCACATAGTGCACACGAAAGCGGTTGGTCTAGTGCACTCCGGAGCAGCCGGCAACGCCACACGCGACCAACAGGTTGGCCCCGGCAAGCGATGCCTCGAAGTGTGCCCGTACGGTACGCGATGTCTATTCAGTCGAAGAAACCGGCGTCCTCTTCCTTGAGATACTTCTTTGCGCCTGCGGCATCGATGTCCACGCCCAATCCGGGAGCTTCGAGCAAGTCGATCATCGAATCCTTCACGATCCGCGTCGGCAGGCCAATAACGATATCCTCCCACCAGGGGTCGGAGGCGCTGGGGTATTCGAAGGCGATGTAGTTGGCGGGCAGAGTTGCGCAGACATTGATCAGCGCGCCGAGGCCGAGGAGACCATTCGCCGTGCCGTGCGGTGCCATCATGATCGAGTGCATGTAGGCATGTTCGGCCACCCATTTGAGCTCGGCGATGCCGCCGATATCTGCGGGGTCCGGACCGATGATGCGGACCGCCTGCGTTTCGATCAGTTCCTTGAAGTTATGACGCAGGTAAATCTGCTCTCCTGTGTGGATAGGGGTGGACGTGGATGTCGTGAGTTCGCGGTAGGCCTGCGGATTGACCCATGGCACGTAGTCGCCCGTCAGCATGTCCTCGAGCCACATGAGATTGTATTTTTCCACCGCCTGCGCGAAGCGGATGGCGTCCGGCAGAAACCAGCCGGGGCCGCAATCAAGCGCGAGCGAAACCTTGTCGCCGAGCACCTCCTTCATGGCGATGACGCATTCGATCATATGCGCCATGCCGCGCTCGCTGATCTGCCCCTGGTCCATCGCCCCGTGATAGGTCGGCGGCTGGCGGACGCCGTAGTGGAAGTCGGGCACGCTCGTCTTCATGTTGGAGTGGAAGCTGATCCCCTGCTTGACCATGAAGAAGTTTTCGGGCCGCTCCATCATCCACTTGACGTCGGCCGCGTAGTCCTCGGGCTTGTCGCCGGTCCTTTTTTTGCGGATGGAGCCGTTGTAGACCCGCACCTTGTCGCGCACCTTGCCGCCGAGCAGCTTGTAGACTGGAACGCCGGCCGCCTTGCCGGCGATGTCCCAGAGAGCGTGCTCGATGGCGCTGACGGCGGCGCCATAAGGCTTGAACGAGCCGCGCTGCCGGATCTTCAGCATGCAGCGTTCGACGTCGGTCGGATCTTCACCGATCAGCGCCTCGCGGAAATGCAGGACCCAGGGCTTGAGATAGGGCTTGGTGTACTCAACCTCGCCGAGGCCATAAAGACCTTCATCGGTCACGATGCGGACGATGGGATGTTTGCCGATGACGGCGCACCGGAGATCGGTGATCTTCATGATGTCCTCTATTTCACCGACGAGAAGGCGGTTGGCGCGAGAAACTGGCTGGAAATATTGGCCAGGATCGGGCCATCGCGCTCGGACTCGTCGCGGACCTTGAGCCATGCCGGATCGGTGGTGAAGGCCTTCCATTTCACTTCGCGCTCGGCAAGGGATTCCCAGGCGACGAAATAGGTCAGTCGATTGCTGCTTTCGCCGACCACCGTGGTGAAGAACCCGGCCTGGCGGATGCCGTGCTTATCCCACAGCGCCAAGGTATGGTCGTTGAAACGCTTGAGCAGTGCCGGCAGCTGGCCCGGCAGGCAGTCGTAAATGCGAAGTTCGTAGATCATGGTCGATCCTTCTGTTCACCTCTCCCCCCGGGGAGAGGTGTAGAGTCAGCTCCACGTGCGGTCCCAGGAATATTCATCGTCCCAGTGATCGGTCGGCTGCCAGATGCCGGTGATGCCGGGCTGCAGGTGCTGGCTGATCACTTCGTCGACGACGTCGTCGATGCCCAGGCCCGGTCTGTCGGGGACGGTGATGAAGCCGTCCTTGACCAGCGGCTTGGGCAGGCCGGTGACGATATCGTCCCACCAGTCGACCTCGACGCTGTGGTATTCGAGCGCCATGAAGTTTTCCGTGGCCACGGCGACATGGGCAGCCGCCATGGCGGCGATCGGGCTCTCCGCCATGTGAATAGCCATGGCAACGCCATGGTCCTGCGCCGCATCGCCGATCTTCTTCGTCTCGAGGATGCCGCCTGACGTAAGCAAGTCCGGGTGGATGACCGAGATGCCGGCGTTGAGCAGCGGCTCGAAACCTTCCTTGAGATAGATGTCCTCACCGGTGCAGATCGGCACGGACGTAGCCTGCTGCAGCTGCCGATACTGTTCGGTGTACTGCCAGGGGATCACGTCCTCGAGCCAGGCTGGTGCGTATTTCTCGATCCGCCGGGCGAGACGGATGCCGTCCTGCAGCGAGATGTGGCCGACATGGTCGATGGCGAGCGGGATCTCGTAGCCGATCACCTCGCGGACCTCGTGGATATATTGATCGAGCAGGTCGATGCCCTTTTCGGTGAAGTGGAGGCCGGTGAAGGGATGCGGCACGTTCTGCGCGTCATAGGCGGCATTGCGTGCCCGGCGTTCGTCCAGCGTGCGTGCCCGACCGCGGCTGGCATGCGTGCGGAAACCGTCGAGCACGCCAGCCGGCGCGACCACAGCGCCTGGGATGTGGGAGATCTGCGCCAGCCCGAGGTCCATCTTGAGGAAGGTGAAGCCGAGATCCATCCGCGCCTTGAGCCGCTTGCCGGTCTCGGTGCCACTGGGCTTCTCCGCATCGGTGTCGCAATAGACACGCACCTTGTCGCGGAACCGTCCCCCGAGCATCTGGTAGATCGGCACGCCATAGGCCTTGCCGGCGAGGTCCCACAGGGCGATCTCGACTGCCGAGACACCGCCACCCTGCCGGCCATGACCGCCAAATTGCTTGATGCGGCGGAACAGCCGGTCGATGTCACAGGGATTCTCGCCGAGCAACCGGCTCTTGAGCATCAGCGCATAGGTCGCGCTGGCGCCGTCGCGTACCTCACCAAGCCCGACAATGCCCTGGTTGGTGTAGATCTTGATGAGCGCCGAGGTGAACGGCGCGCCGACGATCTCGGCAACGCGCAGGTCGGTGATGCGCAGATCGCTCGGCCGCGAACCGCTGCGGACATTGTTCTCGATCGTCTCAGCTGCACTGCTGTCTCTCGCCATCGTACCACTCTCCTACTGGTCAGGATTTGGCCCACTTACTGGTCAGGATTTGACGCCTGCCTGGCCCGCTCGCCTGGCTACCCCCATCTGTTCGATGATATGGCGGCCAGATCCTTCCACGTGCCTGGCCACGACGGCGGCTGCGCCGTCCGCATCCTGCGCCTTGATGCGTTCGATCAGTTCGCGGTGCTCGCGCAGCACAGCCATGCGCCGGCTGAGCGATGTCGGAAAGCGGCGGCTGATGGCGCGCAGGATCTCGCGATGTTTCCACCAGAGTTCGGCGGCATGCCGGTTGTAGTGGCGGTCGTAGATCAGTTGGTGAAAACGCGTGTCGAGCACGCCGTGCTGGGCCAGATCGGCGAAGTTGAGTTCTTCGATCGCGGCCTGCGCCGCCTCAAGCCTGGCAATGTCCGCATCATCGACGATCGAGACGAACCAGCGCGTCAGCGCCGGCTCGATCAGCACCTCGATCTCGATGATGTCACGCACGAAGGTTTCATCGATCGGCCGAACGCGGGCGCCGCGATTGGGCTCGATCAGGACAAAGCCCTCTCCGCGCAATTGCTGCAGCGCCTCGCGGATCGGATTGGTCGACGTGCCGTATTGGGCAGCCAGATCCGCGATCTTGAGCCTCACATTGGGTCCGAGGCGACCCGAAATAATCTCGTCGCGGATCATTTCATAGACCCAGCCGGGTTGATCGAAGGTTTCCCCCGATGGTCTGTCCCCTGATGGTCCGTCGATGAGTGTGATTTCGCCCATGGATGCCGGTTTTATGCAGCTTTTTCGCGTTAGCCAAGCCCATAGTACGTTAACTTGCCAAAAGAATGTACGATTTCATCCAGGTTGACAGATACAATTTTGTCTGGAAGTCTCACGAACCTTGGCTGAAGTCGGAACGAATTCGACCGCCCAGGGAGGAGCGCAAGCTGTGGGTCGGACGCCCTGCCGAATAGCTGGCTGGCCGCCGCCGTGAGGAGGAGAAATCTCAATGAAGAATTCGAGAAATCGCGCAGCTGAGGCCGGTCGTCAGAGCCGCCGGCAGGTCCTGACATCCTCGGTGGCGCTCGCACTGGCCGCATCGATGATGTCCACCGCGGTCCATGCGCAAAGCGTCGACATCAGCAAATGGTCTCCGGAATATGTCCGCAGTATTGCCGGCACCGAGGAAGTCAACACTGCCGCCGAGTGCTCCAAGGTCGTGCCGCTCGATTACAAGGGTCGCCTGACCTACTGGTACACCGGTCCGTCGGATGCCGAGCCCGAAATCACCAAGCAGATGGACAAGGAGTTCTGGGTGGCGTGGAAGGCGACCTACCCGAACATCCAGACCGATGCGCAGAACATCAATTACAACGATCTTCTCGACAAGTTTCGCACGGCCTTGCTGGGCAATGCCGGCCCCATGGTCGTGCGGCTGCAGATCCTGGGCGGCGTGGAATTTGCGGCCAAGGGGTACTTGCAGGAGCTGAAGCCCGAAGACGTCGGATACAAGACAGCGGACTTCTGGCCCGGTGCCTTGAAGTCGGTCACCTATGACGGCAAGACCTACGGCATCCCGACCAACAACGAGACCATGGCCTTCATCTGGAACGCCAAGATATTCAAGGATGCCGGCCTCGATGGGGATAAGCCGCCAGCGACATGGGATGAAGTCGTCAAAGACTCCAAGCAAATCCACGACAAGCTCGGCATTGCCGGTTACGGCCTGGTGGCCAAGCAGAACGCCGGCAACACGCCGTTCCGCTTCATGCCGCAACTGTGGGCCTACGGCGGCGCGGCGCTCGACGAAGCCGACCCGGCCCCGACCTACAAAAACATCGGTCTCAACAGCCCCGGCGCAAAGGCCGCGCTGCAGGCTGCCTACGACATGTATGTGCGCGACAAATCGGTCCCGGTCTCCGCGCTCACCAACACGCAAAACGAGAACCAGGGCCCGTTCATCGCCGGCCAGTTGGCCATGATGATCGCTCATCCGGCCGAATACGCCAAGATGGTGGACCTGGCATCCAAGGCAACCGGCGCCGACAAGAAAGTTGCCGACGCCGTGGTGGCGAACATGCGCTATGGCCTGATTCCTGAAGGTCCGGCGCGGCGCGCCGTGGTGTTCGGCGGCTCCAACATTCATGTCCTCAAGCCGGAGTATGTGGACGGCGGAACCGACGAGATGGCGGTGAAGGCCCTCATCTGCATGTGGACAAGCCCGGAATGGTCGACGCGGCTTAACTGGGTCGGTTCGAACCCCGGCAATTTGCGCGGCTTCAAGACCAAGTGGATGAAGGAGCGTCTTGAGCAGATCAAGTTCCTCGACGTGACGACATCCATGCTGCCCAACGGCATTCCTTTCCCGGTCGTCCCGGAAGCGCCGGAGATCATGAACATCATTGTCCCGGACATGCTGCAGAATGCCTTGACGGGCAAGATGACGGTCGATGCGGCTGCCGATGACGCCGCCGCGAAGGTCAAGGCGCTGCTTGGCGGCTTATAACTTGGCGAGGTGTAAGTCCCGTCCCGCCCTGGAACGGCCGGCAGCCTTCGTGCTGCCGGTCCCCACGTCTTCCAACAAAGGATGTAGCCCGTGAGCATCGCCACGGAACTGGCCCCTGCACCGGGAAGGCGCGTTGGCCTTATGCAGCGGGTGGTGAACCATCGCGCGGACTACCTCTACGTGCTTCCGGCGCTCGCGGTAATGATGATCGTCATCGCCTATCCCGTCTACTACACGCTTGAACTCAGCCTTTTCAAAACGCCCGCCAACCTTCAGATGAAGGACAAGGTCTATGTCGGGCTCGACAATTACGTCACCATCCTGACCAGCCAGTCGTTCCGTGATGTCACCGTCAACACGCTGATCTGGACCATATCCTCGACGCTCATCTCCTTCCTGCTCGGGCTCTGCGCTGCTTTGGCGCTGCACCGCGAGTTCGCCGGCCGTGGCGTGCTTCGCGCCGTTTTGCTCGTCCCCTATGTCGTCAGCGCCGTTGCCGCGTCCTATGTCTGGAAATGGCTCTACCATTCGGATTTCGGCGTGATCGGCGCACTGTCGGTGCAATTCGGTTTCACCGACAGGCCGATCAACTTCCTCGACAATCTGTACACGGTCCTGCCCTCGCTCATCGTCGTCAACATCTGGCGGGAATTCTCCTTCGCCATGATCATGCTGATGGCCGGCCTGCAGACCGTGCCCGACCAGTTGCTGCGGGCAGCCCAGGTCGATGGCGCCAATACATGGCAACGCTTCTGGCACGTGACCTTTCCGCACCTGAAAGGCGTCTCGATGGTTACACTGCTGTTGTTGATGGTGGCGAACTTCAACTCCTTCATCATCCCGTGGGTGATGACGGGCGGCGGGCCTGCTGGCGCTTCCGACATCTGGATCACCCAGATCTATCAGCTCGCCTTCGGGCGCCAGCGCTGGGGTCTGGCATCGGCCTACGCAGTCATTCTGTTCGTCGTGCTGATGACGCTGGGCTACTTCTACGTGAAGGCACTGACGCGCGGCGACGAGGCCAGGGCATGACCAGTACCCTCGCCGACACCAGCCGTTCCGCTGCCAGAAAACCCATTGACTGGTGGCGATGGAGCGGTCGCGTCTTCCTGCTGTTCCTGTTGATCTTCACAGTCCTGCCGATGGCGTGGATGGTGCTGACATCGCTGAAGTCGCAATTCGCCGCCATGCAATACCCGCCGCAGTGGTGGCCGGCCGAGCCGACACTCGAAAACTACCGCAAGCTGCTCGATCCCTCGAATTCGGTCGGCCACGAATTCCTGCAATATTTCTGGAACAGCCTCTACGTTTCGGTGGCGACGACGATCCTCGGCGTCGTCGTCGCGGTGCCGGCGGCATATGCCTTTTCGCGATTCCGCTTTCCGGGCCGCACGTTCCTGTTCTTCGCGGTGCTGGTCAGGAACATGTTTCCCGCGGTCGTTTTCCTGATGCCGCTGTTCCTGCTGATGCGCCGGCTCGGGCTGGTGGGCACCCACACATCCCTGATCCTGACCTATCTGACGTTTGGCCTGCCGCTCTCGATCTGGCTGCTCAAGGGGTTCTACGACAACATCCCGATCCAGCTCGAGCAGGCGGCGCGGATCGATGGGGCGACGCGCTTCCAGGCCTTCTACATGATCGTGCTGCCGCTCTCGTCGCCAGGCATCATCGCCACGTCGATCTTCTCGTTCATTGGTGCCTGGAACGAGTACGTCTATGCCGTCACGTTCCTGAACAACAAGGACAAGTTGACCTTGCCGGTGGGTATCCAGCGCTACTTCACCGAGTTCGCCACCGACTGGCCCGGCCTGATGGCGGCAACCTTCCTGATGAGCGTGCCGGTCGTGGTCCTGTTCCTGGTGCTACAGAAATATTTCGTTCGCGCCCTGACAGAAGGCGCCGTGAAGTCGTGACTGCGTAAGGGGAAGAAGCCGCATGGCCCAGGTCGTTCTGCGAGAAGTCGTCAAGACCTATGGCAATCTCTATGCTGTCAATCATGTGTCGCTGACCGTCGAGGACGGTGAGTTCGTTGCGCTGGTCGGGCCTTCCGGCTGCGGCAAGACGACGACGCTCAACCTGGTGGCCGGGCTGATGCCGATATCGGGCGGCGACATCTACATCGGCGACACCCTGGTCAACGATCTCGATCCCAAGGACCGGGATATCGCCATGGTCTTTCAGAATTACGCGCTCTACCCCAACAAGACGGTGTTCCAGAACCTGGCTTTTCCGCTGAAGATGCGAAAACTTGCCAAGCCGGACATCGAAAGGAAGGTAATGGAAGCCGCCAAGGTGCTCGACATCGTCCACCTTCTGAAGCGGCTGCCGCGCGAACTGTCCGGAGGCCAGCAGCAGCGCGTCGCGCTCGGCCGGGCGCTGGTACGCGACCCAAAAGTCTTCCTGATGGACGAACCTCTGTCCAATCTCGACGCCAAGCTGCGCGTGCAGATGCGCTCTGAGCTGAAACGCTTCCAGCGCGATCTCAGCGCGACGGTAATCTATGTCACGCACGACCAGCTCGAAGCCGTCACCATGGCCGATAAGATGGCGGTGATGAGCGGGGGCGTGCTGCAGCAATACGATTCGCCTGCCCAAGTCTTCGACAATCCCGTGAACACGTTCGTCGCCAGTTTCGTCGGCAGTCCGGCGATGAGCCTGGTGCCGTTGACGGCCGTCACCAGGGGCACCGACATGTCGTTGCAAAGCCCTGAAGGCTGGAATCTGTCGCTGTCTCCCGCCAATGCGCGCAAGGCTCTGTCGGCCAGCTCGGACAAAATCGTACTCGGCGCGCGCCACAGTACCGTCAGGCTGCACAAACAGGCATCGCCGGGCGCCGTGCCCGGCAAGGTCTACACCGTCGAGCCGACCGGCGACATCACCTTCGTGCAGGTCTATCTGGGTGCTGCGGTCGTGGTGGTCAGCCTTGAGCCGAGCGTCGCGATCTCGCCCGACGAGCCCGTCTGGATCGAGTTCGACCAAAACAAGATGCACCTGTTCGACGGCGAGACGACAATGGCGCTGAAGGCGGCGTAGCGGCAATCTCATGAAAATCACCGCGATCATCCCCTACCCGACCTGGGTCGGCATCCGCAACCAGCTCATCGTCAAGGTGGAAACCGACGAAGGCATTTACGGCTGGGGCGAGAGCGGGCTGTCCGGCCGCGAGAAGGCCGTCGTCGGCGCTATTGAGCACTATCGCGAGTTCCTGGTCGGCCGCGATCCCTTCGCCATTGGCGCGCTGTGGCAGGAGATGTATCGCAGCCAGTATTTCGAGGGCGGGCGCGTGCTCACCGCGGCGATCTCGGCCATCGACATCGCGCTGCACGACATCAAGGGCAAGGCGCTGGGTGTGCCGGTCTATCAGTTGCTCGGCGGCAAGCAGCGCAATCATGTCCCTACTTTCGCAACAACCAAAGGCCCTTGCGGTCCTCAAATAATCGAGCAAGCCAGGGAACTCATGGCGATGGGATGGGGCGCCATCCGCCTCTTCCCGGCCGACCATGACAGCCGCGGCGTCTATGAGCCTCGAAAGAGCATCGCCGAGACGGCGAAATGGTGCGTCAAGGCTCGCGAGGAGCTCGGCGAGACGGTGGTGCTGGGCGTTGACTACCATCATCGCCTGTCTGTCGCGGAAGCCGCCAGCTATTGCCAGAAGATGCCGTTGGGCACGCTCGATTTCCTTGAGGAACCGATCCGTGACGAAACGCCGGAAGCCTATGAGGCACTCAGGAAACTCACCGACGTGCCTTTCGCGATCGGCGAGGAGTTTTCGAGCAAGTGGCAATTCCTGCCATACATCGAGCGCGGCATCCACCAATTCAACCGCATTGACGTCTGCAATGTGGGCGGCCTGACCGAGGCGATGAAGGTCGCCGGCTGGAGCGAGGCACATTACGTCGATATGATGCCGCACAATCCGCTCGGGCCGATCTGCACCGCGGCGACGATCCATTTTTCGGCGGCGGTCGCCAACTTTGCCTGGCTCGAAACCCGCGCCTCGCCCGGTGAACTCTATCACGGTTTCGACGATGCCGGCATCTTCCCGGTTCAACCGAAGCTCACAGGTGCCGTCTATGAAGTTGGCGACGCACCCGGCCTCGGCGTCGAGGTGGATGAGGCGCTGGTCAAGAAGCAAAGCTTCAAGTTCTGGGAAGCCCCCCATCTGCGCCGGACCGACGGCTCGGTCACCAACTGGTAGGCCCTACGGGCCAAAGGAGATTTACCATGACCCATACGCCCGATATCATCCGGCCGCCCAGGGACCTCCTCGATGCGCTTAGGGACATCGGCTCGGCAACGGTCGCCGGCACGCTCGGGCACATGGGCATCCGCAACCCGCACATCATGGGGCCGGTGAGCTGGAACAAGGGCAAGTCGATCGTCGGCCCCGCGCTGACGCTGCAGTTCATGCCCAAGCGCGAGGATCTCTACGGCGAAGGCGAATATGCCGACCCGGAGAAACAGCTCCACCGTCATGTGCTCTACCACGTGCAGGAAGGCGACATCGTCGTCGTTGATGCGCGTGGCGACATGAGCGCCGGTGTCTTCGGCGACATGATGTCGACCTATTTCAAGGGCCGCGGCGGCGCCGGCATGGTTATCGACGGATGTCTGCGCGACTATCCCAACCTCAAGAAACTCGACCTGCCTCTCTGGGTGCGAGGTTGGACACCCAACTTCCACACCCAGACCGGCCTGATGCCGTTCGCGGTCAACGTGCCAATAGCCTGCGGCGGCGTCACCGTCATTCCTGGCGACATCATCGTGGCCGACGACGACGGAGCCGTCGTCCTGCCTATCGCGCTTGCGGCGCAGGTCATCGAAACGTCAAAGATCCATCACGAGTGGGAAGATTTTTCCCGAATGAAGCTGATGCAGGGTGCTCCGCTGCAGCGCTACTATCCGCTGCATGACGATGCCCGCGGCGAATACGAGGAGTGGCGCACAACCAATCGCTTGGCGGATTGACGTAGAAACAACCGCACGGGCTTTGTCCACGCAAGGCCTGTCCAAAGACCGTCGGGCCGGAGCTGAGAGCCACTTTTTGCTGGAGGCGACTTCACTGCGCACATGGTGCACACATTCAATGGTCACGGTTTGCAGCATGCCATGAAGGATTTGATCTCGCACAAGGACCAAGGGCTCTGGATGGCTAGGTTCCACGCATGGTCCTCAATCTGCTCATCGGTACCATCGTCATAAGTCTGACGGTCCTGGTCCATACGTTTGGTCTGATCGCCGTCACGCATGCGATGGGATACCTTGTCGCCCGGTTTCGCATGCATGGGCGCCGCAGCCGGATCGTCGCGATGATCAGCGTGGTGATGGGGCTCTTCGCCATCATGACAGCGGAGGTGTGGCTGTGGGCAGGACTATACCGGTTGCTCGATATCTTCGCCGACTTCGAGACCGCACTCTATTTTTCGACCATCACCTTTTCGACGGTCGGCTACGGCGACATCGTGCCCGCTCATGCGTGGCGTGTCCTGGCGGCGCTCGAGGGCGTAAACGGGTTCCTGCTCATCGGCTGGTCGACCGCCTATTTGATCGCGGCAGGCACCCGCATCGGCCCGTTCAAGGCCGGCGAGCATTTCTGACGGCGATGCTCAGACCGCCACCGAATGCCTGGCTTTCCCGGTTTCGAAATATTTGTCGAACTTTGCCGCGACGCTCCTGACAAAGGGCCGGCTTTCCGCTGGCACGACGAAGCGGTCACCGTTGAGTTCAAGCAACCGCGCAGGATCGTGAAGGGCCGTGGAACTTGCTTTCACGAGAAGTCTTTGGCCAACTTCGCCAAAGCGCTCCACCAGTTCGATCGCCGAGAAGCCGAAGTCGCACATCAGCCGCTCGATGATCCAGCCGCGAACGCGGTCGTCGTCGGAAAGCGCGATACCGCGGACCGCGGCCAGTCCGCCGTCGGCGACCATGCGCGCATACTCGGCGGTCGAAGGCATATTTTGTACATAGCCTTGGCGAAACTGGCTGATGGACGACGGGCCAAGGCCGATCAACGTTTCGCAGCGATCCTCGGTGTAGCCTTGGAAATTCCGGCGCAAGCAGCCGGTGCGGGCCGCTATAGCCAACGCATCGTTGGGCTTGGCGAAATGGTCGAAGCCGACGGGCTCATACCCTGCGTTAAGCATCAGACAAGAGGCCAGTTGCGACTGGGCAAACCGCTCTTTCGGATCCGGCAGCCATGCCTCGTCGATCATCGTCTGATGTTTCTTGAACCACGGCACATGCGCGTAGCCAAAAAGCGCTATACGGTCCGGCTCCAGGGTCAGTGCCTGCGCGACCGTGGAGGAGACGCTTTCCCGGGTCTGGTGCGGCAGGCCGTAGAGCAGGTCCAGATTGACGGATTCGACGCCGCGCGAACGAACGCCGTCGACGACCGTCTTGGTCTGCAAGAACGTCTGCTCGCGGTTGATCGCCTTTTGCACCTTCGGATCGAAGTCCTGGACACCGAGGCTCGCGCGGGTCATGCCGATCTCGGCGAGCGCATCGAGGCGGGCATCGTCCATATCGTTGGGTTCGATCTCGACGCTGATCTTGGCACCAGGAAGAAAGGCGAAGCTGTTGCGCAGAACAGTTCCCAGCGCCACCATATCCGCCGGTTTGAGCATCGTCGGTGAACCGCCGCCGAAATGGACGGCACGCACGCGGCCTTTGCCTGCGACAAGACTGGCGACGGTTGCGATCTCGGCATGCAGTGAGCGCAGATATGCAGTCACCGGTTCGTAGTGGCGTGTCTGCTTGGTATGGCAGGCGCAGAACCAGCAAAGCTTGTCGCAGTACGGTATGTGCAGATAGAGCGAGATTTCGTCGCCCTCATCGAGCCCTTGCAGCCAGCCACGACAAATGGCGGCATCAACACTTGCATTAAAATGCGGCGCTGTCGGATAGCTCGTATAGCGCGGCACGTTCTCGCCAAGTCTGGCAACTATGTCTGGCCGCATGTCTCTATCCGCTCCACTTTGAATGGCGCGAGATTGATCCATTTGGACGCCGACAGCCTTGATTTCGGTCAATACCATCTTTCTGCGGACAAACTGCCGCAAGGGCTTTTTCTTGGGCTGATGCTATACCCTGCCCGAGTTTTTCATTTTTTGGGCGATCATGGTGACAGTGCGTCAGGATGTTCACAGCACCGGCATTCCCGTGCTTTGTCAATCGTGCGAAGCGCGCCACCGTGGCGTCTGCGGCGCGCTCGATCCCGATCAATTGGTCGGGCTCGCCAAGACCTCGTCAAAGCACACCATTGAACCGGGGGTAGAATTGATTGGCGACGCCGAAACCGTCGACAGCTATTCCAACGTGCTTTCCGGCGTGGTGAAGCTGACGAAAAGCCTTTCGGATGGGCGCCAGCAGATTGTCGGGCTTCAGTTTGCCCCCGATTTTCTGGGACGGCCATTCAAGGTGGAAAGCGCGATCAACGCGGAAGCGGCAACTGCCGTCTCCTTGTGTTCATTTCCAAGGGCGTCCGTCGAAAGGATGATGAGGGAGTCGCCGGAGCTCGAGCACCGCCTGCTCAAGCAGACCCTGAACGAACTCGACGAGGCACGCGATTGGATGG